>JANQXJ010000189.1 GCA_030729445.1 Limnohabitans sp.
CACCCAGTCGCTCCAAGCCTGCGCCAAAAAGTCCAGATAGTCGGCGCTGTGCACGCGTCGCAAAGCCGCGTCCAGCGGCAGGTCGACAGCGGGCTGCACCAAGGTGCCGACAGGGCGCTTGCTCAGTTCATCGAGCACATGCTGCAGTCGCACGGGCACTTCGTGGCAATCGACCAAGCGGCCCCGGAACATTTCTTGGCGGCCTGCGTGTTGGGCGTGGCGGGTGTTGTGGAAGATTTTCATTTCAAAGCATCAACCAAATTCCCGAAACCCCTTGAGAGGCGGCAACGGCGCAAAGTTCGCCTCGCGTTTTTGTTGCATGGCGCTGATGGCCTCGCGCACGTTGGCGTTGCTCCAGATCGCGCCTTGCAGCCAGCCCATGTGGCGCAGGCTGTCTTCGGTGCTGTGGTCGCGGGCGTAGTGCAGCACTTGCTTGGTGCCCCAGATGGCCACGGGCGGTTTGCTGGCGATTTCTTTGGCCGCTTGGAGGGCGGCGGCCACGGTGGCTTCGTGGGTGGGCAGCACCTCGTTGACCAAGCCGTGGGCCAGCGCCTTGTCGGCACTGAGGCGTCGGCCCGTGTAGGCCAATTCTTTGACGAGCGCCATGGGCAGCAGCTTGGGCAGGCGCTGCAAGGTGCCCACGTCGGCCACCATGCCGATGTTGATTTCCTGGATGCAGAAGAACGCGTCGGCCGAGGCGTAGCGCATGCAGCAGGCGGTGACCATGTCCACCGCGCCGCCAATGCAGCCGCCGTGAATGGCGGCAATGACCGGGATGCGCAGCTCTTCGAGCAGGGTGAAGGTGTGCTGCATGTCGGTCAGCAGGTCGTACACGGCCGAGCGGCCTTCGGCGCTGGTGTCGTCCATTTGAATAGCGCTGCCAAAGGTCTGCAGGTCCATGCCCGCGCTGAAGTGTTTGCCCGTGCTCGAGATCACCAGCGCCCGGGCGGTGCCTGCTTTGTGGATGTCGGTCAGCACCTCGTGCAGCTCGCGCCAAAAGGTGGGGTGCATGGTGTTCATCGCCTCGGGGCGGTTCATCACCAGGTGGGCAACGTGGCCTTCATTCGTTAGGGAAAAGCATTTCAAATCGTTCATGGGGGAAACTCCTATTCCAAGCAATGTAGCCGCTTGACTGGGGCAGTCGTGTCTCGGTTCAGACATCAAGCAAAATGTGAATTGTCACCTTCACTCTGCGCCGAGCGGGCGAGTTGATTCGCGTGATTTCAGCGCGGGACATGCACAGAAAGGAGCGCAGTATTTATGAGCAAGCAGACAGCTAAAGAACCGATTCCAAAATTCAAAACTGAGGCCCAGGAAAGAGCCTATTGGGAGACTAACGACTCCACGGTGCATGTGGACTGGTCAAAGGCGCAAAAGGTCAAGTTGCCCAACTTGCGCCCCACCACCAAGACCATTTCGCTGCGACTGCCCCAGCATTTGCTGGACAGCATCAAGGTGGCTGCCAATGCCCGCGATGTTCCCTACCAGTCGCTCATCAAGGTCTGGCTGCAAGAGAAACTGCACAGTCACTGAGATACACCGTGACACTCAGTCGTCGTTGAACAGAAGCTGCGTTTGCCATTCATGGCTCGGCTCTTCGGCCTTCAGGGGGTGACTCACCGAATCAGGCGCTGTCCCCGCCTTGACCAGGGAGCCCACCCGCACACCCAGAAGCCGAATGCGGCGTGACAGGTCGACGCGTTTGAGGCACTGGCCCGCCAATTGGCGGATGCGTTTGGCGTCAGCCGTGTAGCCGTCAATGCTTTGGTCGCGGGTCACGGCCTGGAAGTTGTCGTAGCGCAGCTTGATGCCGATGGTCTTGCCTTCGTAGCCTTTGCGCTGCAAATCGGCGGCCACTTGTTCGCACAACCTTGTGAATACGGCCCCGAGTTCTTCGCGGTCGCGCACGGCGTGCAGGTCGCGCTCAAACGTCGTCTCGCGACTCATGCTGACGGGTTCGCTTTCGGTTTCCACCGGGCGGTCGTCGCGCCCCCAAGCGGCTTCGTGCAGCCACGCGCCGTAGCTTTTGCCAAAGTTTTCCACCAGCCAGGGCAGCTCACGCGTCGCCAAGTCGCCAATGGTGTGGATGCCAAAGCCCTTGAGCTTTTCATCGGCCTTGGGGCCCACGCCGTTGATCTTGCGGCAAGCCAGCGGCCAGATGTGGGTTTGCAGGTCGGCCTCGTGCACAACAGAGATGCCGTTGGGCTTGTTGAACTCGCTGGCCATTTTGGCGATGAGTTTGTTGGGCGCCACACCCACCGAGCAGGTCAGGCCCGTGGCGTCAAAAATGCTTTTCTGGATCAGCCGCGCCAGCACGCGCCCGCCTTCGCGTTGGCCGCCGGGCACGTCGGTGAAGTCGATGTAGACCTCGTCCACGCCTCGGTCCTGCATGAGGGGGGCGATGTCGGTGATGATGCTTTTGAAGGTGCGCGAGAAGTAGCGGTAACGCTCAAAGTCCACAGGCAAAAGAATCGCCTGCGGGCAAAGCTTGGCGGCCTTCATCAGCCCCATGGCCGAGCCGATGCCAAACTGCCGCGCCGCATAGGTGGCGGTGGTGATCACGCCGCGCCCGGTGTAGCCCCCAATGCGCGGGAAGAAGTCGACCGGGATGCGGTCCAGCCGCTCGGCAAAGGTGTCCTCGGTCCACTCGCCTTCGGGGTAGGCCGCTTGCAGCTTGCTCAGCAGGTCGTCTTCTTTGCGCCTGCCGCCGCCAATGACCACGGGCAAGCCCTTGAGCTGCGGGTAGCGCAGCAGCTCGCAGGACGCGTAAAACGCGTCCATGTCGAGGTGGGCAATGCGACGCGGCAAGGCCGCGTGCTCAGGCGGGGCAGCAGTGGCGGAAACGGTGGGCACTTGCAAAGGATAACGCCAAGTCAGCGCGAGCCCGAATTGCGTTTACCATGCGAGCCGCCAATAAAAAACAAAGGGGAGTGGCATGAAAAAGCAAGTCTTGAGAGCCAGCGTTCTGGGCGCTGTGGTGGGTGGTTTGGTGGCGTGCTCGTCGCAGTCTTTGCTGGACAGTCATTGGATCGACGCAGGCCCGTCCGTGGGGCAGGCTCCGGTCAGTCTGGACATTGGCCCGGATGGCCGCTTGTCGGGCAACACGGGATGCAACCGCTATATCGGCAAAGCTGAAATCAGCGACCAGGGTGTGCGGTTGGTGCAAGGGGGATCTACGCGGATGTTTTGCTTTCCGCAGGAGGTCATGGACACCGAAACCCGGTTGCTGGCGGCTTTGGACAAAACCCGCGCCGCCCGTCAAGAGCAGGGTTTGTTGCTCTTGCTGGACGAGGCGGGTCAGGTTTTGTGGCGTTTCAAGCCACGGGACTGAACCATCAAGCGGTCGGGAAGGTGCCCGGCAGCAAGATGTTGGTGCCCACGTTCTGGATGTTGGTGTGGCCACAAAAGGCCATGGTCACGTCCAGTTCTTTGTGGATGATCTGCAGGGCTTTGGTCACACCTTCTTCGCCCATGGCGCCCAGGCCATAGACCATGGCGCGGCCGATCATGACGCCTTTGGCACCCAGCGCCCAGGCTTTGAGCACGTCTTGGCCCGAGCGGATGCCGCCGTCCATCCAGACTTCGATTTGGTCGCCCACGGCAGCGACGATGGCGGGCAGGGCTTCGATGCTGCTTTGTGCGCCGTCGAGCTGGCGGCCGCCGTGGTTGCTGACCACGATGGCGTCGGCACCACTGGCCACGGCCAGCTTGGCGTCTTCCACGTCCATGATGCCCTTCAAGATCAATTTGCCGCCCCATTGTTTTTTGACCCAGGCGATGTCTTCCCAGTTGAGCGTCGGGTCAAACTGTTCGTTGGTCCATGAGGCCAGCGACTTCATGTTGGTCACGGCTTTGACGTGGCCCACCAAGTTGCCAAAGGTGTGGCGTTTGGTCCCGGCCATGCCCAGGCACCAGCGGGGCTTGGTCATCAGGTTGATGATGTTGGCGATGGTGGGGCGGGGGGGCGCGGTCAGGCCGTTTTTCAAGTCTTTGTGGCGCTGGCCGATCACCTGCAAGTCGAGTGTGAGCACCATGGCGCTCACGTTGGCGGCTTTGCAGCGGTCGATCATGCGGGCCATGGCCTCGCGGTCGCGCATCATGTAGAGCTGAAACCAAAACGGCGCTTGGGTGTGGGCCGCGATGTCTTCGATGGAGCAGATGCTCATGGTCGACAACGTGAAGGGGATGCCGAATTTCTTGGCGGCCATGGCGGCGTGCATTTCGCCATCGGCGTGCTGCATGCCCGTGAGGCCCACGGGCGCGATGCAGACGGGCATCTTGGTGTCGATGCCGACCATCTTCGTGGCCGTGGTGCGGTTTTCCATGTTCACCGCTACGCGCTGGCGCAGCTTGATTTTGTGGAAGTCTGTCTCGTTGGCGCGGTAGGTGCCCTCGGTCCACGAGCCGCTGTCGGCGTAGTCGTAGAACATGCGCGGCACGCGCTTTTCAGCCAGAACGCGCAGGTCTTCGATGTTGGTGATCACGGTCATGGGGCAGTCTCCGAAGGGGTGTCAGTTTTTAATACAACGCGCATCCTAGCCGCCCGGCAGGCTTCGGGCTGTGAAACTTGAGACAGCCTGTTTGAAATTTATTGTGGGCGGTCCTTGGGGACACCCCAACGCAGGGGCGTTCGGTTGCGTTGTTAACCGTGTGGGGAGGCTTTGACGAAGGCGCCGCCTTGGTAAATCGCTGCCGGGTCTTGCGCATCGATGGTCTGCTGGCGCGCCTCGACAGCGGTGCGAAACACGTCTGAGGAGTCCAGAGGCCGGTAGCCGATGTGCTTGGCGTGGGTGTTGTCCCACCAGGTGGTTTGGTTGTCTGACATGCCGTAAATGATGGCGTGGCCCACGATCGGGGCCGTCAGTGCCGACACGACCAAGCGCTCCAAGTCGTCAAAACTTAACCAAGTGGCCAGCATGCGACGGTCTTTCGGTTCTGCATAAGAAGAGCCAATGCGCAGGCTCACCGTCTCGATGCCCCAGCGGTCCCAATACAGTTGGGCCAGGTCTTCGCCAAAGGCTTTGGACAGGCCATAAAAACCATCGGGCTTGGGCGGCATGCGGGTGTTCACCACCTCGTCTTGGCGGTAAAAGCCGGTGACGTGGTTGGAGCTGGCAAACACGATGCGCTTGACCCCTTGCAGGCGAGCGGCCTCATACAGGTTGACCATGCCCACAATGTTGCCCGCCAAGATGGGCTCCCAGGGCTGTTCGGTGGACACCCCACCCATGTGCACCACCGCGTTCACGCCTTGGAGCAAGGCCATCATTTGGTCTTTGTCTTCGAGCGATGCGAGTTGCACCTCTTCGCCCGTACCGGCTGGGTCGAGTTCACGCCTGTGGCTCACGCGCAGCACATCGCAATAGGCTTTCAGGCGAGGGCGGAGCTCTTTGCCCAGGTTGCCGCCCGCACCCGTGAGGAGCAGGCGCGGAAATCGAATGGGGGAAGCCGGTGTTTTGAGCATATGTTTTTTGAAATTCAGGATTTGAAACGACCCGCCAGTGCGGTGGCGCTGTCGCGCAACACGTTTTGGTCAGCGCCCACGGCCACAAACAGACAGCCTTGCTCAACATAGTGTTTGGCCAGGGCCTCGTCGCCTGTGAGGATGCCGGCTGCTTTGCCGCAAGCGCGGATGCGGGCAATGGACTCGTCAATGACTTTCAGAACATCCGGGTGCTTGGGGTTACCCAGGTGGCCTAAAGCGGCCGACAAGTCACCGGGACCGATGAACACGCCATCCACACCGTCCACGTTGGCAATGGCTTCGATGTTTTTCAGGCCTTCCACGGTTTCTACCTGCAGCAGCAGGCAGATTTCTTCGCTGCTGTGATGGGCATAGCCCTTGACCCGGCCATAGTGGCTGGCCCGCGGTGCGCCTGCGTAGCCTCGCACGCCGTGGGGCGGGTAGCGCGTGTATGACACGGCCAATTGGGCTTCTTCCTCGGTTTGGATGTAAGGCACCAGCAGGCTTTGCACGCCGATGTCGAGCAAGCGCTTGAAGGTCACCATGTCGTTCCACGGTGGACGCACGATGGCGGTGGTCGGGCTGCCTTTCATGGCTTGCAACTGCGCCAAAATTTCGGGCAAGTCGTTGGGCGAGTGCTCCATGTCCAGCAGCAGCCAGTCAAAGCCGCAGTGCGCCAGGATCTCGGTGCTGATGTTGTTGCACAGGTGCGACCACAGGCCAATCTGCTTTTGGCCGGACTGGATCGCGTGTTTGAAATGGTTGATGGGCATGTCCATGGCGTGATTCCTTAAGGGGAGGGCGTGGGGGTGGGGCTGATCTGGAAATTGGCGGCGATTTCGAGTGCGCGCACCAGGCCGGAATGGTCCCAAGCACCGCCGCCGTGGGCCACGCAGCTGTTCATCAGTTGTTGGGCATTGGCCGTGTTGGGCAGGCTCAGGCCCATAGCTTTGGCACCCTCGAGCGCCAGGTTCAGGTCTTTCTGGTGCAGCTCAATGCGGAAACCCGGGTTGAAGGTGCGCTTGATCATGCGCTCGCCATGCAGTTCCAAAATGCGGCTGGTGGCGAGGCCTCCCATCAGGGCCTGGCGCACTTTGGCAGGGTCGGCTCCGGCCTTGGCCGCAAACAGCAGGGCTTCGCCCACGGCCTCGATGTTGAGCGCCACGACGATCTGGTTGGCCACTTTGCAGGTTTGGCCGCTGCCGTTGTCACCGATCAGGGTGATGTTTTTGCCCATCAGGGCAAACAAAGGTTGGACTTTGTTGAATGTGGCTTCGCTGCCGCCCACCATGATGGTGAGGCTGGCCGCTTTGGCACCCACTTCGCCACCGGAAACGGGGGCGTCCAGGTAATCGCAACCGAGCTCGTTGATCTTGGCGGCGAAGGCTTTGGTGGCAATGGGCGAAATGGAACTCATGTCCACGATGGTCTTGCCCGGACTCAGGCCCTGGGCCACGCCTTGGGCGCCAAACAACACGTCTTGCACATGCGGTGTGTCGGGCACCATCAGGAAAATGATGTCGGCATGCTGGGCCACATCGGTGGGTGAGTTGCAAGCTTTGGCCCCTTGCGCAGTCAGCCCTTGGGGTGTGCCGCTGCGCGAGTGCACGAAGAGTTCGTGGCCTGCAGCCAGCAAATGACCCACCATGGGTTGACCCATGATGCCCAGGCCAATGAATCCTAATTTCATGTGTTTCTCCAAATCCGATGGGGGTGTGTGGTTAACGTTTCGTGCAAGTTGGCTTTTATCGCACCAGGGCGGGCATTTTGGGGTTGAATGTCCAGCCTGGAATCAGATACTGCATGGCCATGGCATCGTCGCGCGAGCCCAGGCCGTGCTGCAGATACAGTTGGTGTGCACGCGCGATGGCGTCCATGTCTGCGTCAATGCCGAGTCCCGGTTTGGCCGGTACGTCCACGTAACCATCCTGAATTTGCAAAGGGGCTTGTGTCAAGAACTGCCCGTCTTGCCAGATCCAGTGGGTATCGATTGCCGTGACTTTGCCGGGTGCCGCTGCCGCACAGTGCGTGAACATGGCCAGCGAAATGTCAAAGTGGTTGTTGGAGTGTGAGCCCCAAGTCAGGTCGTGCATCTGGCACAACTGGGCCACGCGCACCGAGCCTTGCAGCGTCCAGAAATGCGGATCGGCCAGCGGAATGTCAACCGACTGCAGCTGGATGCTGTGGGCCATCTCGCGCCAGTCGGTGGCGACCATGTTGGTGGCCGTGAGCAAGCCAGTGGCCCTTCGGAACTCGGCCATGATTTCGCGGCCTGAGAACACGCCTTCTGCGCCGCAGGGGTCTTCGGCGTACGCCATGGTGTCGCGGTGGTCGCGCAGCAAACGTATGGCGTCTTTCAGTAGCCAGCCACCATTGGGGTCCAATGTGATGCGCGCTTGTGGAAAGCGTTCATGCAAGGCCACAATGGCTTCGACTTCTTCTTCCCCTCGCAGCACGCCACCTTTGAGCTTGAAGTCCTGAAAACCGTAGCGTGCCTGAGCGGCCTCGGCCAGCCGCACCACCGCCTCAGGGGTCAGGGCTTTTTCGTGGCGCAAGCGCAGCCAGTCGTCGGGCTGATCGGGTTCGCTGCGGTAGGCCAGGTCGGTCTGGTGGCGGTCGCCTACATAAAACAAATAGCCCAGCATTTGAACCCGTATGCGCTGCTGGCCTTGGCCGAGCAATGCGCAAACGGGCACATTCAGGTGCTGGCCCAGCAAGTCCAGCAGGGCGCTTTCGACGGCGGTGACGGCATGGATGGTGATGCGCAAGTCAAATGTCTGGTTGCCACGGCCCCCGCTGTCGCGGTCGGCAAATTGATGTCGCATGGCATTGAGCAGCCGGTTGTAGTCGCCCACCGGCTGGCCTTCGATCAGGGGGCGTGCGTCTTCCAAGGTCTGGCGAATTTTTTCGCCACCGGGCACTTCGCCCAAGCCGGTACGGCCTGCTGAATCGGTCAGGATGACGATGTTGCGCGTGAAAAACGGCCCATGTGCACCACTCAGGTTGAGCAGCATGCCGTCGTGGCCCGCCACGGGGATGACTTGCATGCGGGTGACGGTGGGGGTGGAAAGGGAGGTCATGCTTTGGGAGATTTGGTTAATAGACATCGTACAACTAAACTTAAAAAATGGCCACTGGGAAAAATACCTGTGACTTGCATGTGGAGGCCATTAAAGGCTGTCAGGGTCGCTTTTTCGGAGCCGTTCTCGGCTGTTGGCCAGGTGAATGCGCATGGCGGCGCGCGCAGCCTCTACGTCTTGTTCGGCAATGGCATTGAAAATACTTTCATGCTCTTGATTGACGCGTCTGAGGTAATTTTGTCTTTCGGGGTCGGTGGTCAAAATGCTGCTGATTCTGGCTCTGGGAATCACCCCCGCGCCCAGAGAGTGCATGAGGTCGACGAAGTGGTGATTCTGAGTGGCGCGTGCAATCTCTTGGTGAAACTGATGATCGGCCGCCACGGCGTCGCGATCCTCTTCAATGGCGTGGTTGAAGGCTTGAAGAGCGGCCCGCAATTCTTGCAGGTTTTCGGGTCGGCGTCGCAAGGCTGCCAAAGCTGCCGCTTCGGTCTCTACGCTGATGCGGAATTCCAATAAAGCGATGACTTCGCGCAAAGTGCCCATGTGTTCTGGGCTGATGCGAAAGGAAGGGTGATCACTTTTTGGCAGAACAAATGTGCCTATGCCGTGGCGTGTATCCACCCACCCTGAGGCCTGTAGCCGCGAAATCGCTTCGCGCACCACAGTTCGGCTCACGCCAAAGTCTTTCATGATAGCTGCTTCAGTGGGCAGTTTGTCGCCTGCATTGAGTCGGCCACTGCGAATCTGTTCGGTCAAAACGTTGACCAACTGGATGGCCAAGCCGCCAGGCTTTTTAAAGGGAGGGCTGATTGCATCCATGGGTAATCCCTAGCTGACTGAAATTTATATTTGAAGGATAATGACGAACAATTGTACGACAACCGATGACTTGTTTCATTTTTAAAAGTTAAAGTTTGTATGCAATTGAACTAACCACACTGGAGACTCCTCATGACTTTTCGCAGAAATCTTCTTACTTCCGCAGTCGCAACGTTAATGGCCATGGCCATGGCCCCGGTGGCATCGGCGCAAACGGTGCTGAAGGCCTCAGATGTGCACCCGGCGGGCTACCCCAATGTGGTGGCCGTAGAAAACCTGGGTAAAAAACTAGAGGCGGCCAGCAATGGCCGATACAAACTTCAAATGTTTCCTGGCGGCGTCTTGGGCTCCGAAAAAGAAGTGGTGGAACAAACCCAGATCGGTGCGATTCAAATTTCCCGCATCTCTTTGGGTGTCTTGGGCCCGGTAGTCCCTGAGGTCAATGTGTTCAACATGCCCTTTGTGTTCCGCGATGAGGCACACATGCGCGCAGTGATCGATGGTCCTGTGGGCAAGGAGATTTTGGAAAAAATCACCAAAAGTCCTGCCCGACTGGTGGCCTTGGGCTTCATGGACAGTGGCTCGCGCAGCCTTTACACCAAAAAAGAAATCAAGACGCCTGCCGACCTCAAGGGCCTCAAAATTCGTGTCATGGGCAACCCGCTGTTTGTTGACACCATGAACGCCATGGGAGGTAACGGCATCAGCATGGGTCACAACGATGTTTACAGTGCGTTGCAAACGGGTGTGGTGGATGGCGCTGAAAACAACCCGCCTACTTTGTACACCACCAATCAGTACTCCACTGGCGTCAAGTTTTACACCCAAACCACTCACCTGATCATTCCTGAAATTTTCGTCATGTCCAAGGTCACTTGGGACAAAATGACCCCGGCCGATCAAGCCAGCGTCATGAAGTTTTCTCACGAGGCGCAATTGGAGCAGCGTGCCTTATGGGATAAGAGCGTGGCCGAATATTCCGCCAAACTCAAGGCCGCGGGTATCCAGTTCAAGGCAGTCGACAAGAAGCCGTTTTATGACGCGACAGCCCCCGTGCGAGCCAAGTATGGCGCGCAATACGCTGAGCTCATGAAGCGCATCGAATCGGTGAAGTGATCCGCTTGCAGCGCTGTGAGGCGCTGCTGCTCGATGGGACGGAGTGAACCTCCGTCCCTCTGGTTTTTTGAAATGGCCGTCGAGGGTTGTGGAACATGTTGCGTTTTTTTGATCGCCTTTACCTGGGATGCATTTGGATTTCAGGCTTGTCCATATTGGCGATGAGCTTGGTCATTCCTTGGGGCGTCTTCGCGCGCTATGTTTTGGGTACGGGCTCTAGTTGGCCAGAGCCGGTGGCGGTGTTGTTGATGGTGACTTTCACTTTTATGGGGGCGGCTGCCGGTTACCGTGCTGGCGCCCACATTGCTGTGGGCATGTTGGTTGACCATTTGCCCCAAGCGGCTCAGAAGATCTGCAAGTACCTGGTGCATGTTTTGATGCTGGTCATATGTGTTTTTGTCATCGTCTGGGGTAGCAAGCTGGTCATGGGCACCATGGGACAAACTTTGCCAGATTTGCCTTGGATTGCTGTGGGCTGGACATATGTGCCCGTGCCATTGGGTGCATTTTTGACTTTGGTCTTCGTGTTGGAGACATTGCTATGGGGCCCAGCTTATGAACGTGATGTGGTGGTTTTTGACCACGAACGTCTTGACACAGCAGGGGAGCTCTGACAATGGATGCATTGGTGTTGATCGGTAGTTTTGTGTTGTTGATGCTGTTGGGCATGCCCGTGGCTTATGCATTAGGGATGGCGGCTTTGTTGGGGGCGTTGTGGATCGATTTGCCGCTGGATGCGGTGATGATTCAGATGGCCAGTGGCGTCAATAAATTTTCTCTTTTGGCCATTCCCTGTTTTGTCCTTGCCGGGGCCATCATGGCCGAGGGAGGTATGTCAAGGCGCTTGGTGTCTTTTGCCGCAGTTTTGGTGGGTTTCGTGCGCGGAGGGCTTTCGTTGGTCAATATTTTGGCCTCCACTTTTTTTGGTGCAATTTCGGGTTCGTCAGTGGCCGATACAGCGTCGATTGGCTCCGTGCTGATACCTGAGATGGAAAAGAAGGGCTATCCCAGACCTTTTTCGACGGCGGTGACGGTCAGCGGCTCTGTGCAAGCTATTTTGATTCCACCGAGCCACAATGCCGTGATTTATTCAATGGCGGCAGGCGGCACCGTCTCGGTCGCGGCGCTCTTTATGGCAGGTGTGTTTCCTGGCCTGTTGCTGGGCCTGAGTCTGGCGGCTTACTGTTTGTATGAAGCGCGCAGAAAAAATTACCCGAAAGGTCGAGTGATCCCTCTCAAAGAGGCTTTAAAAATCTGCCTTGATGCCGTTTGGGGCCTCATGACCATGGGCATCATTTTGGGCGGTATTTTGTCGGGAGTTTTCACGGCCACGGAATCGGCCTCGATCGCGGTGCTATGGGCATTTTTTGTCACCATGTTCATTTACCGCGATTACAAATGGAAAGACCTGCCCAAACTGATGCACCGTACGGTCAAAACCGTCACCATTGTCATGATCTTGATCGGCTTTGCCGCCAGTTTCGGCTACATCATGACCTTGATGCAGATTCCGCTGAAAATCACGACGCTGTTCACATCTTTCAGCACGCAGGCGTGGGTGATTTTGTTGTGCGTCAATCTAATGCTTTTGGTGTTGGGCACGCTGATGGACATGGCGCCACTGATCTTGATTTTGACCCCCATTTTGTTGCCGGTGATGAAAACCATTGGCGTCGATCCCGTCCACTTCGGCATGATCATGATGATCAATTTGGGCATTGGCCTGATCACCCCGCCCGTGGGGGCCGTGCTTTTTGTCGGTAGTGCAGTGGCCAAGCTCAAGATCGAAGAAGTGGTCAAGGCCATGAAGCCGTTCTTTGTGATCCTGTTGTTCGTGCTGATGCTGGTCACGTTTGTGCCGCAGATTTCACTTTGGCTGCCTCGCAGCATGGGCTTGTAAAAGCAGCCATGGCCTTGCCCACGGTGCTGGTCACCCACCCAAGCCCGCGCCTGCAAACCTATTTTGGTGCGCAGGCGTTGGCCAATTTGAAGCAGGTCGCCCGTGTCAAGCTCAACCCCGATGACCATGACTGGTCTACAGCCGAGTTGGTTGAAGCCGCCCAAGGCTGTGAGGTGTTAATCGCCTACCGGCAGACCGTGCTCGATGCCGATTTTTTTGCAGCGGTGCCGGGCTTGCTGGCGACGGTGCGTTGTGCCGTCGACATACGTACCATCGATGTGGCAGCGGCCAGCCGCGCAGGCGTGCTGGTCACGCGCGCCAGCCCTGGGTTTGGCCCGTCGGTGGCGGAATGGGTCATGGGCGTCATGATCGATTTGAGCCGACACATCACGGAGGCCTCGTTGGCTTACCGACAAGGGCAGGCTGTGGAGCCCCGCATGGGGCTTGAGTTGCGCGGTGCCTGTGTGGGCATCATCGGGTATGGCGAAATCGGTCGCCATGTGGCCCGACTGGCACAGGCATTTGGCATGCGAGTGTGTGTTTATGACCCTCATGTTGTGCCTCAAGATCCTTCTGTACAGTCGCTGGACTGGCGCGAACTGCTGGCCCGGGCAGACCATGTGGTGTGCTTGGCCCCGGCGTCACCCGAAACAGAAAACTTGATCAATGCCCAAGCCTTGTCGCTGATGAAACCCACGGCTTTTTTCATCAACGCATCGCGGGGTCAACTGGTCGACGAGCCAGCGCTTTTGCACGCCTTGAACCAAGGCCTGTTAGCAGGTGCTGCACTCGATGTGGGTTGTGCGGCTGACCAGATGCCTTCAACCGAACTGGCGCGGCACCCCCGTGTGATCGCCACGCCACACGTAGGTGGTTTGACACCCCAGGCCATTGCCCACCAAGCGCTGGAAACCGTGGTGCAAACGACGGATATTTTGCAAGGGCGAATGCCCCACGGCGCGGTCAACCCGGGCCATGTGCAACGTTTTTTGGATCGGGTGACGCCATGACCGCCGTTTCTTTTTCTGTGCCCGAGGGGGCTTGCGACTGCCATATCCATGCCTATGACGAGGCCTACCCCTTGGCGCCCACGGCCACTTTTAAGCCACCGCACGCGCCCATGGTTGACTATGCCCACATTCAGGCTGCGCTGGGGTTGACGCGTGTGGTGGTGGTGCAGCCCACGGGCTATGGTTTTGACAACCGTTGCACCTTGGCCGCCGTGTCCAGCATGGGCGGTCGCGCCCGTGCTGTAGCCATGGTGCCGGTGCAGGTGACCGACTCGGAATTGCAGGCTTTGCATGACGCGGGGGTGCGGGGTGTTCGCATCATGATGTTCCCAGGCGGGTTGTTGGGCTGGGACGCGCTGGCCCCCATGGCCGACAAGGTGCGGCCTTGGGGTTGGCATTTGAATGTGCAGTTCAATGGCTGCGAGTTTGTGCAACGCCTGCCGCTTTTGCAAAGCCTGAACGTGTCGCTGGTGATCGATCACACCGGAAAATTCTTGGTGCCCCCTGCGGGCACAGACGACCCGGCATTTCAGGCCCTTTGCCGTTTGCTGGACACGGGCCGCGTCTGGGTCAAACTGTCTGCACCTTATGAGACTTCGCGCCACGGCGAGCCGCATTATGACGATGTGGGTTTGCTGGCGCGTTACTTGGCCACCCATTACCCCGAGCGCTGCTTGTGGGCGAGTAATTGGCCCCACCCCAACCAAGACCCCGAGCCGTCCAATGCCGCCTTGATGAACCTTTTGCCCAATTGGGTGGCGCGTCACGCAGACCTGCAACGCATCTTGGTGGACAACCCTTCTGAGCTTTACGGCTTTGAGGCCTGATCGCTCAGGCGCACAGGTTTCCAATCATTTTCAGGAAATGTGACCCCATGGCCCATGTTTATGTTTCCAATGCCGACAGCGGCGACATTTCGGTGCTGCACATGGCGGCCGATGGCGCGCTGCAGCTGCAAAACACCGTGCCCGTTGGCGGCAACCTGATGCCCATGGCCATCAGCCCCTCGCAGCACATGCTGTACGCCGCCCGCCGCAGCGATCCGATGGCGGTGGTGAGTCTGGCCATTGAACCGCAAAGCCGTGATCTGCATCGGGTGTGTGAGTCGCTTTTGCCCGCCAGCATGGCGTATGTGGGCACTGACATGACAGGCCGGTTTTTGCTGGCCGCCTCATACCCCGGGCACCAGCTCACGGTGAGCCCGGTGCAGCCCGATGGCACGGTGGGCGCTGTTCAGCAGGTGGTGCAGACGGGCCCCAATGCCCACGCCATCATGGCTTCGCCGTGCAACCGTTATGTCTTAGCCACCAGCCTGGGCGGCGGCGAACTCATGGTGTATGCATTCCATGCCGAGTCGGGTCGCCTGACGCCTGCCTCTGCTTGGCATGCCCGAGCTGGTGCCGGGCCTCGGCACTTTCGGTTTGACCCAGCGGGCCGATTTGTTTATGTGCTCAACGAACTGGATGGCACGGTGGACGTGCTGGCCTGGGATGCCCAGCAGGGTCGCTTGACCAGCGTGCAAAGCAGCGTGGACATTTTGCCGCCGGGCTTCACGGACAATCCTTGGGCGGCCGACTTGCACCTCACGCCCGATGGGCGTCATCTGTACACCAGTGAACGAACTTCCAGCACCCTGGCGCACTTCGCTGTGGACGCCGTTACGGGTCACATTTCTCCCAGAGGACATACGGCGGTTGAAGCCCAGCCCCGTGGTTTTGCCATCGACGCGACAGGCCAGCATTTGCTGGTGGTGGGCCAGCGGTCACATCACCTGAGCCGTTATGCGATTGACCGTGAGACAGGCCAATTGAAACTGAGCCAACGCCTGCCGGTGGGGCAGGGCCCGAATTGGGTGGAGATACTGCCATGAGCGAAACAACATCCTCTGCACAGCCACGTTTGGTTCGCATGCACCCGGCCGACAACGTGGCCATTGTGGTCAATGAGGGCGGGTTGCCCGCGGGCACCCTTCTTGAAGGGGGCCTGGTCTTGCTGGACAAAGTTCCTCAGGGCCACAAGGTGGCGCTGGTGAACTTGGTGCAGGGCAACGTGGTGCGGCGCTACAACGTGCCCATTGGACACGCTTTGCAAGACATGGCGGCGGGGCGCTGGGTGCACGAGCGCTTGCTGCAAATGCCCGCCGCCCGCGAGTTGCAGGGCCTGCCCATGGCCACCGTGGCGGCGCCTGTGCAAGCGCCACTGACCGGCTACACCTTTGAGGGCTACCGCAATGCCGATGGCTCGGTGGGCACGCGCAATATCTTGGCCATCACCACCACCGTGCAGTGTGTGGCGGGTGTGGTGGCGCAAGCCGTGCGCCGCATCAAGGACGAGTTGTTGCCTTTGTACCCGCAAGTGGACGACGTGGTGGGTCTGGAGCACAGCTATGGCTGCGGTGTGGCCATCGATGCGCCCGACGCCATCATTCCGATCCGCACTTTGCGCAACATCACCCTGAATCCCAATTTTGGGGGCGAGGTGATGGTGGTCAGTCTGGGGTGTGAAAAACTGCAACCTGAGCGCTTGCTGCCGCCCGGCAGTTTCCCGATCACCGACGCGCGTGACCCTGCGGGTGAGCCCGACACGGTGTGCCTGCAAGATGCGCAGCATGTGGGCTTCATGTCGATGCTGGACAGCATTGTGCAAAGCGCGCGACCTCATCTGGAGCGGCTGAACACCCGCAGGCGTGAGACAGTGCCCGCCAGTGAACTGGTGGTGGGCGTGCAGTGCGGCGGCAGCGATGCGTTTTCTGGGGTCACCGCCAACCCGGCGGTGGGCTTTGCGGCTGACTTGCTGGTGCGCGCTGGGGCCACGGTGATGTTCAGTGAAAACACCGAGGTGCGCGACGCGGTGGAGCAACTCACGCAACGAGCTGCCACACCAGAAGTGGCCCAGGCCATCGTGCGCGAGCTCGACTGGTACGACCGATATC
>JANQXJ010000190.1:0-1447 GCA_030729445.1 Limnohabitans sp.
ACGCCCCAGTCTTCGAACTTCTTGGCCAGGTCCACCACTTCGTGGCCCGTGAGCTTGCTCCAGCCGTCGGTGGCCACTTTGCCGTCTTTGGCATCCAAGCCCACGATGATGTGGCCGCCAAAGGCGGTGCAGGCGTCTTTCAAAAAGCCCGGGTTTTTGACGGCGGCGGTGCCGATGATGACGTAGCGCAGGCCGCTGTCGATGTATTTTTCAATCGTGTCCAGATCGCGGATGCCACCGCCCAGCTGCACCGGGATGTCGTCGCCCACTGCCTTGAGGATGGACTTGATGGCGCTGAAGTTTTGCGGCTTGCCCGCAAACGCGCCGTTCAGATCCACCAAGTGCAGGCGACGTGCGCCTTTTTCCAGCCAAGTGCGGGCCATGGCAGCCGGGTCTTCGCCGAATGTCGTAGCTTGGTCCATATCGCCTTGCTTGAGGCGAACGCAGTGGCCGTCTTTGAGGTCAATGGCGGGGATCAGAATCATGGCGAATTAAAAAAGGCTGAGGGACTGAAAAACGGCAGTGAAAACTTCTCAAGGCTGCCAGTGGAGGAAATTGCGGAACAAGGCCAAACCTTGGGCCGCGCTTTTTTCGGGATGAAACTGGGTGGCAAAAATATTGTCGCGGGCAATGGCGCAAGCAAAGCGGCCACCGTAGTCGGTCTGGGCCGCGCCGTGCGCCGGGTTGGCCGCCTGGGCATAAAAGCTGTGCACAAAATAATACCAGCTGCCGTCTTCCACCCCTTGCCACAAGGCATGCGCTGGTTGGTCTTGCCAGACCTGGTTCCAGCCCATTTGTGGCACTTTGTAGCGGGTGCCATCGGGTTGGATGCGTCCAGCCAGATCGAACTTGACCACGCGCCCAGGGATCAGGCCCAAACCGGGCGTATCGCCTTCGTCGCTGTGGTCCAGCAGCATTTGCATGCCCACACACACGCCAAACAGGGGTTTGGTGGCCGCAGCTTCCAGCACAGCGTCTAGCAAGCCCGACTCGCGCAGCTCGCGCATGCAGTCGGGCATGGCGCCCTGCCCTGGCAAGACCACGCGGTGCGCGTTGCGCACCACTTGCGGGTCAGAGGTGACGGTCACTTCGGCATGGTCCACGCTGGAGGCGGCGTGCATCACCGCCTGCGCCACAGAGCGCAGGTTGCCCATGCCGTAGTCCACAACAGCGACGCGGTTGACGCTCATGCTCAGAGACTTCCTTTGGTGGAAGGAATCACACCCGCCGAGCGTGGATCAAGTTCGAGCGCGGCACGCACGGCGCGGGCGAAGGCCTTGAAAATCGTCTCGCACTGGTGGTGCGCGTTCACACCCTTGAGGTTGTCGATGTGCAGCGTGCACAGCGCGTGGTTCACAAAGCCTTGGAAGAACTCATAAACCAGTTGCGTGTCAAGCGTGCCCAGAGAGCCGGAAGTGAAGTTCACGTCCATGTGCAGGCCGGGACG
>JANQXJ010000190.1:1547-16304 GCA_030729445.1 Limnohabitans sp.
AAGGTTTTGGCCGCGTCGGGCACACGGGCCAAAATCATATTGGCCTCGCTCGGGAAGGGGGTGACGCCGGGCAAGGTGGCCAGTTCTTTCAGCAAACGGGTGCGCTGCTCGCGCAGGTCTTTGGCTTGCGCTGCAAACACCTCGGTGTGCTCCAGAGCAAACAGAGCGCACTCGTAATTCAGCACACTGATGTTGTAGGGCGGGCGCACTTTGTCGATTTCAGCGATCAGCGCTTGGGGGCCGATCATGTAACCCAGACGCACACCGGCCAGGCCAAACTTGGACAGGGTGCGCATGAGCAAAACGTGCGAATGGCGCGTGATGCGGTCGATGTAGCTGCGGCTGGCAAAGGGCTGGTAAGCCTCGTCCATGACGACCAGCCCGCCCTGAGCGCCTTGGGCCAGCACAATCTTTTCGATCACATCGTCGTTCCACAGATTGCCGGTGGGGTTGTTGGGGTAAGCCAAGTAGACGATGGACGGCTTGTGCTCGGCAATCGCAGCCAACATGGCGGCTTCGTCGAGTTCAAAGTCGGGGGTGAGCGGCACGCCGTGGAAGGCCAGACCTTGCAGTTGGGCGCTCATGGCGTACATCACAAAGCCCGGCAAGGGCGAGAGGATAGAAGCGCCGGGCACATCGCAAGCCATGGCCAAGAGCGAGATCAACTCGTCCGAGCCGTTGCCCAGCATGATGTCGAAGCCTTCAGGCATGCCTGCGTATTGGGCCAAACCATGGCGCAGTTCGTTCACGCGACCATCGGGGTAGCGGTTGAGCGCCAAGGCCCCCAGTCGCTCGCCCAAAGCCTTTTGCAAATCTGCAGGCAAGCGGTGTGGGTTTTCCATCGCGTCGAGCTTGACCATGCCCACCGAGTCCTGGATGGCGTAGGCGTGCATGGACTGCACGTCCTGGCGGATGCGTTGCATCAGTTGGGGGCTCACGGTCATGTCGGCTCTCGCATGGGGGGAACAGGGCTCAGGCGCAATTCGGCGGCACGGGCGTGCGCTTGCAAGCCTTCGCCATAAGCCAGCTCGGCGGCGATGCGGCCTAGGGGTTGCGCACCGGCCTCGCTCACCTCGATCAGGCTGCTGCGTTTTTGGAAGTCGTACACGCCAAGCGGCGACGAAAAGCGCGCTGTACCGCTGGTGGGCAGCACATGGTTGGGGCCTGCGCAGTAGTCGCCCAGCGACTCGCTGGTGAAAGCGCCCAAAAATATGGCACCTGCGTGGCGCAGCAATGGCTCCCAACGGTGCGGATCACTGCTCGACACCTCCAGATGCTCGGGCGCGATGCGGTTGCTGATGGCGCAGGCTTCTTCCATGCTGCGGGTCAAAATCAATGCACCACGGTCGTTGAACGACTTGGCGATGATCTCGCGGCGGGGCATGGTGGGCAGCAGGCGGTCAATCGCGGCTTGCACCTCGGCAATGTAAGACGCATCGGGACACAGCAAAATGCTTTGCGCCAGCTCGTCGTGCTCGGCCTGGCTGAACAAATCCATCGCCACCCATTCGGCGGGCGTGCTGCCATCGGCCAAGACCAGAATTTCAGAGGGGCCCGCAATCATGTCGATGCCCACGGTGCCGAACACGCGCTTTTTGGCACTCGCCACATAGGCGTTGCCAGGGCCGGTGATCTTGTCGACCTTGGGGATGGTGGCTGTGCCATAAGCCAGTGCGGCCACGGCTTGTGCACCACCCACCGTGAAAGCTCGCGTGACGCCCGCCACACAGGCAGCGGCCAGCACCAGTGGGTTGCGCACGCCAGCAGGCGTGGGGACCACCATGATGATCTCTTGCACACCCGCCACATGGGCGGGAATGGCGTTCATCAGCACAGAAGACGGGTAAGCTGCTTTGCCACCGGGCACATAGATGCCCACGCGGTCAAGCGGCGTGACTTTTTGGCCCAGCAAGGTGCCGTCTTCGTCGCGGTAGCTCCAGCTCTCGCCCGAGGCTTTTTTCTGGGCTTCGTGGTACTGGCGCACCCGGGCGGCGGCGGCTTGCAGGGCTTCGCGTTGTACGGCGGGCAGGCTGTCGAGTGCCGCTTTCAGTTCGGCTTGGGTGATTTCCAAAGCTTTCACGTCGGGCGCTTGCAGGCCGTCAAAGCGCTGGGTGTAATCGAGCACGGCCGCGTCACCGCGCTTTTGCACATCGGCCAGGATGTCGGCCACGCGCTGCTCGATGGCGGCGTCGGTGTCGGCAGACCAATGCAGGCGGGCCGCAAAGGCCGCTTCAAAACCGGCGTCTGCCGTGTTCAGTTGCAAAGGTTTGGCGTGCAATCCCATGTTCAGTCTTTCTTCACTGCGCCCGCAAAGGCGTCGATGATGGCGCGAATCGGCGCCTGCTTGAGCTTGAGCGCGGCCTGGTTCACCACCAAGCGCGAGCTGATGTCCATGATGCGTTCGACTTCCACCAAGTGGTTGGCCTTGAGCGTGTTGCCTGTGGACACCAGGTCCACAATCGCATCGGCCAGGCCTGTGAGCGGTGCCAGCTCCATGCTGCCGTAGAGCTTGATCAGATCGACGTGTACACCCTTGGTCGCAAAGAAATCGCGGGCGATGGTCGTGTATTTGGTGGCCACCTTCAGGCGAGCTCCGGTGCGCACCAGCGCCGCGTAGTCGTCATCGGCCCGCACCGCCACACTCATGCGGCATTTGGCGATGTTCAGGTCCAGCGGTTGGTACAGACCCTGGCCGCCGTGCTCGATGAGGGTGTCGAGGCCGGTCACGCCCAGATCGGCACCACCGTATTCCACATAGGTGGGCACATCGCTGGCCCGCACCAGCACCACCCGCACATTGGGCTGGTTGGTGGGCAAGATCAGCTTGCGTGATTTTTCCGGGTCTTCCAGCACCTCGATGCCCGCAGCTTTGAGCAGCGGCAGGGTTTCGTCAAAGATGCGTCCTTTGGACAGGGCCAGCGTGATCATTTCACTCTTTCAATGTCGGCCCCCAGGCCGCGCAGTTTCAATTCCATGCGGTCATAGCCGCGATCCAGGTGGTAAATGCGGTCGACCATGGTTTCGCCTTCGGCCACCAAGCCGGCAATCACCAAGCTGGCCGAGGCCCGCAAGTCCGTCGCCATGACCGTCGCACCCGAGAGCTTTTCCACGCCCTCGATCACCGACACCTTGCCGTCGATCTGGATGTGGGCACCCAGGCGCACCAACTCGTTAACGTGCATGAAGCGGTTTTCAAAAATAGTTTCGGTCACTTTACTCGCGCCTTGCGCGATGCAGTTGAGTGCCATGAACTGCGCCTGCATGTCGGTGGGAAACCCCGGGTATTCGGTCGTGCGAAAGCTCTGGGCCTTCAGGCGGCCATCGGCCTTGATGCGGATGAAGCCCTCGCCCGCCTCAATGGTGGCTCCGGCGTCACGCAGCTTTTCGATCACAACTTCGAGGTGGTCGGCACGACCGTGACGCAAGACCACGTCGCCGCCTGTTGCAGCCACGGCACAAAGGAAGGTGCCCGCTTCGATGCGGTCGGCCACCACCTGGTGCTCGCAGCCGTGCAAACGGTCCACACCCTGAATGCGGATGCGGCGTGTGCCGTGGCCTTCGATCTTCGCACCCATTTTGATGAGCATCTCGGCCAAGTCAGGAATCTCGGGCTCCTGGGCGGCGTTTTCAAGCACCGTCTCGCCTTCGGCCAGGGCCGCGGCCATCATGAAGTTTTCGGTGCCTGTGACGGTGACCATGTCGGTGGTGATGTGCGCACCTTTGAGGCGTGTGCGGCCCTCGGGCAAGCTGGCCAGCATATAGCCGTGGTCCACCGTGATGATCGCACCCATGGCCTGCAGGCCTTTGATGTGCTGGTCGACTGGGCGCGAGCCAATGGCGCAACCGCCGGGCAGCGACACCTTGGCGTGGCCAAAACGGGCCAGCAAGGGGCCCAGCGCCAGCACCGAGGCCCGCATGGTTTTCACCAATTCATAGGGCGCTTCGGGGTTGTTCAAAGCGCCAGCGTCCAGCGTGACGCGACCGTCTTCGTGGTGCTCGGCCGTCACGCCCATGTTGCGGATCAGCTTGAGCATGGTCGAGACGTCTTGCAGACGCGGCACATTGGCCAGCGTGACGGGCTCGGCACTCAGCAAAGCAGCGCACAACTCGGGCAAGGCGGCGTTTTTGGCACCCGACACATCGAGCGTGCCTTGCAGGCGGTGGCCGCCGCGAATTTTCAGTTTGTCCATGGGTCAGGTCGGTACGTTGTGGCTCGAAGGCCTTCGTTTTACTTTGATTGCGCAGCCCATTCGGCGGGCGTGTAGGTTTTCATCGACAAGGCGTGGACCTCGTCGGTGTGCATTTTTTGGCCCAGCGTGGCATACACCCTTTGGTGGCGTGCAATAGGGCGCATACCAGCAAAGGCTTCAGACACGACCACGGCGCTCCAGTGGCGGCCATCGCCCTCCACGGTGAGGTGGGTGCACGGAAGACCTGCGGCGATGATGGCTTGGAGTTGCTCAGCGTTCATGGGAATTTAGCTTCGGATTTTGTAGCCGATGCGCAAAAGGTGAAGGGTCAAGGCACTGATGGCGGCCAAGGCGGTGCCCACCACCGCCAGACTGAGCCAAGGCGAAACATCGCTCTGGCCAAAAAAGCCATAACGAAAACCGTCGATCATGTAGAAGAACGGGTTCAGGTGGCTGAGCTTTTGCCAGAACGGCGGCAAAGACTGGATGGAATAAAACACACCCGACAAAAAAGTCATGGGCATGATGATGAAGTTCTGGAAGGCGGCCATTTGGTCGAACTTCTCAGCCCACAGCCCGGCAATCACCCCCAATGCACCCATCAAAGCCGCGCCCATGACGGCAAAGGCCAAAATCCACAAGGGGTTGACGAAGGTGATGTTGACCATCCAGCCGGTGATGACAAACACACCCAAACCCACGGCCAGCCCGCGCACCACCGACGAGCCCACATAGGCCACAAACCAGCTGCGGTGCGACAGGGGGGTGAGCAACAAGAACACCAGGCTGCCCATGATCTTGCTTTGCACCAAGCTCGACGAGCTGTTGGCAAAAGCGTTTTGCAGCACACCCATCATCATCAGGCCAGGCAGCAAAAACGAGGTGTAGGCCACACTGTCGTAGACCTTGACGTGGTCCTCGAGCACATGACCGAAGATGAGCATGTACAGCACCGAGGTGAGCACGGGTGCGCCCACCGTCTGGAAAGCGACTTTCCAAAAACGCATCACCTCTTTGTAGAGCAGGGTTTGCCAGCCGGTCATGCCAGGGCTCCCGAGGCGGTTTGTTTGCGGTTCATGACTTCCAAGAACACATCTTCCAGATCAGCTTGGCGAATTTCCACGTCTTCAGCAACCAAGCCAGCAGTGCGAATGGTGGCGAGATGGTTTTCGATCTCGACCGCGTTGTGCACTGGCAATTGCACGATGCGACCCGTAACACGGGCCATCGCTGCCACTGCAGGCGGCAAGTCGCCATCAAGCTTGAAGCGCAGCACCTGGCTGGTGGCCGAACGGAGCAAATCGGATGTGCGCTCCAGCGCCAGCAACTGGCCGCGCTTGAGCATGGCGATGCGACCACACAGCGCTTCGGCTTCTTCGAGGTAATGGGTGGTGAGCAAGACGGTGTGGCCTTGCTTGTTGAGTTTGGCGATGAAGGCCCACAGAGTCTGGCGCAGTTCGACATCAACGCCTGCGGTGGGCTCGTCGAGCACGATCACGCGGGGCTTGTGCACCAGCGCTTGCGCCACCAGCACACGGCGCTTCATGCCACCAGACAGTTGGCGCATGTTGGAACCCGCTTTGTCGGCCAGACCCAGGCTCTCCAGCAACTCGTCGATCCAGGCGTCGTTGTGCTTGACGCCGAAATAGCCCGACTGGATGCGCAGCGATTCGCGCACCGTGAAAAACGGGTCAAACACCAGCTCTTGTGGCACCACGCCCAGCAGGCGGCGTGCAGCGGCGTAATCACTTTGCACATCGTGGCCATGCACCATCACACGCCCGGTGGAAGGGCGACTGAGCCCGGCCAAGGTGCTGATCAAAGTGGTTTTTCCCGCGCCGTTGGGGCCGAGCAGGCCGAAGAATTCGCCCTCCTCCACATCAAAGCTGATTTGGTCGAGCGCTTTGAACGCGGCTGCGCCTGCCTGTTTGGCCGAGTAGATCTTGGAGACGGTTTGGAAAGAGAGCGCTGCCATGGAAGGGGCCTATTTTAAGTGCTGGCCCGCAGGTCCATGAAGTCCGACTGCAGATCGCCCCCAAAAGACCCAAAAACCGAACACTCAGGCAGGCTGCAACAAGTCCATCACCCCGTAAAGGCTGGCCAACTCGCGCAAGCGTTGGGTCATGCCCTCGACCTGCAAGGCAGTGCCTTTGTGCATCAGCACCCGGCGCAAACCCAGCAACACGGCGAGCGCCGAGGAGTCAAATTCAGACAATTCAGAGGCGTCCAGGCTCACCGCAGGCGGCAAAACGGGCGGCAATTGCGTGACCCACTGCGCCAAACAGGCATCAGCCTGATCGTGCAGCAAGGTGGCGGGCAGCTTCAGGGGACTCATATCAAGAAAGGGATCAAGACGCTTTGGTGTTGGATTTGTTGCGTGCGGCCAAGCTGGCGATCAGCGCATCGATGCCACCGGCATTGATTTCTTTGGTGAACTGGTTGCGGTAGTTTTCGACCAGCCACACACCCAAGACGTTGAGGTCAAAAATCATCCAGCCCGAGCCTTGACCCGGGGTTTTTTCGAGCCGATAGTCCAGCTGAATCGGTGACCCTTTGCCACGCACTTCGGTATTGACCACCAGATTTTTATCCTCTTGGCCAGCCCGCAAGGGCTTGACCACCACCACTTGGTCGGTGATCTGTTTGAGGGCGCCCGAATAGGTGCGCACCAACAAGACCTTGAACTCTTCTTGCAAGCGCTTTTTCTGCTCAGGCGTGGCTTTGCGCCAAGCCGGTCCCGTGGCCAGGGCGGTCATGCGCAGGAAGTTCACATGCGGCATGAGCTGCGTGTCGACCAACTGCATGATCTTGTTGATGTCACCGTCGCGCAGGACCTTGTCGGCCTTGATGGTGTTGAGCGTGTCGTTGGTGATGCGCTGAATGAAGGCTTCGGGGGCCTCATCGGCAGCCATGGCCAGGCCAGCAGTACCCACCAAGCTGGCGGCGCAGGCAGCCACAAGTACATGGCGACGGTTCAGGAAAAATGCGGTATCTGTTTTGGTCATGGTCAAACTATAGAGCCTGCAGCCAAGGTACGTGTTAACAACTGTAACGGTCTTATTTTGGCTCGGACTCTCCGTCCCCGTAGTCGAAATTCGATGGCGGGTTGCCGTCGTAAATGTCGTTGCGGCGCTTTTGCAAATAGCCATCACGCACAAACGAATAAGGGTCCAGCGACGCCGCCTTGACCACATCCACCGTTTGCAGCAGTCCCGAGCGGATGTCCAAAACGCGCGTCACGGTCAAGGCATTGCGGGTGGCATCGTCCGAGAACCGCTGCGAAGCATCGCCCTGCATGTCCAGCGGCAAGGCCAAGGTGTCGCGCAGTGTGGATGGCCCCAGCAGTGGCAGCACCACATAGGGACCGGGCTTGACGCCCCAGTAACCCAAGGTCTGTCCAAAATCTTCCTTGCGTTTTTCGAGGCGCATTTCAGTGGCCACATCCAGCAAGCCCCCCAGTCCCAAAAACGTGTTCACGTTGATGCGCATGAAGGTCTCGGCCGTGGCCTGCCCCTTGAGCTGCAAGGCGCTGTTGGCCATGGACCAGATGTCTCCCAAGTTGCCAAAGAAGTTGCCCACGCCCGTGCGCACAAAGCTGGGCAGCACTTTCACATAAAGCTCGGCGGCGGGCTTGATGGCGGCAGTGTCCACCACCTCATTGAATTGGTAAACGCTGCGGTTCATCGACTCCCAGGGGTCACGCGCATCGGCTGTTTGCACCGTGGCGCAGCCCTGCAAAGCCAACAGACCGACCAAAAGTGTGAGCGATGTGCAGCGTTGGATCCAAGTGATCATGGTTTTTGACTTTCAGGAGCAGATTTTTCGGCCTGGCTGAACAAGAACTGGCTGATCAGGTTTTCCAGGATGACGGCCGATTGGGTGGAGCCAATGCGGTCTCCGGCGGCCAGGTTTTTCTCGTCAGCGCCGGGCGCGACATCAAGGTATTGCTCACCGAGCAAACCGCTGGTGAGGATTTTCAGGGAACTGTCTTGCGGAAAGGCGTGCTCGGTCTGCATGCCCAAGGTGACCTTGGCCTGGAAGGACTCGCCGTCAAATTCGATCTTTTTGACACGACCGACCACCACACCGGCACTCTTGACTGCAGCACCAGGCTTGAGACCCCCAATGTTGTCGAACTTGGCGGTGACCTCGTAGTCTTTGCTGAAACTCCAGGTCAACAAGTTAGCGGCCTTGAGCGCCAAAAAGAGCACGGCGACGGCACCAAGCAGCACAAACAAACCCACCCACACATCATTTTTTGAACGTTGCATGACGCCCTCCTCAAATGCTGAACATCATTGCGGTCAGGATGAAGTCCAGACCTAAAACCGACAAAGAAGAAACCACCACACTGCGCGTGGTGGCACTGGCCACACCTTCTGGGGTGGGCTTGGCCACATAGCCCTGCAGCAAGGCAATGAACGTCACGGCCACCCCAAACACCAAACTCTTGATGATGCCGTTGCCCACGTCCTTGAACACATCCACGCCGCCTTGCATCTGACTCCAGAAGGCACCGGAGTCAACTCCGATGAGCAAAACGCCCACGACATAGCCGCCCAAAATGCCCACCGCGCTGAACACCGCCGCCAGCAGCGGCAAAGCAATGATGCCGCCCCAAAAACGCGGCGCCAAAATCCGTTGCACCGGATCCACCGCCATCATCTCGAGCGCCGTGAGCTGCTCACCCGCACGCATGAGACCGATCTCGGCCGTGAGCGATGCACCTGCGCGGCCTGCAAACAACAAAGCCGCCACCACCGGGCCCAATTCGCGCACCAGGCTCAGTGCCACCAACAGGCCCAGCGCCTCGGCAGAGCCGTACCGCTGCAAGGTGTAGTAACCCTGCAAACCCAGCACAAAACCCACAAACAAGCCCGACACGGTGATGATGGCCAGCGAGTAGTTGCCCAAAAAATGCACTTGGTCGCGCACCAAAGCAAAGCGCTTGAGTGTGGCACCCGACATGCCCAGCAGCTTGAAAAACAAACGCGCGGCAAAGCCCCAGTCGGCCAGCAACTGCCTTGTGGATGCACCCAAAGCGCCCAACATGGCGGTGATCATGCCGACCTCCGGTCATAGTCTTGTGCGGCCGTGGGTGCCGGGTAGTGAAAGGGCACCGGGCCATCGCTTAAAGCGTGCACAAACTGGTGGATCAGCGGGTCGGTGCTGGCCCGCAGCTCAGCGGGTGTGCCTTGAGCAGCCACGCCACCATTGGCCAAAATCACCACATGGTCGGCGATTTCAAAGGTTTCATTCACATCATGCGACACCACCACGCTGGTGATGCCCAAGCTGTCGTTCAGGCGCCGGATCAAACGCGCCGCCGTGCCCAGCGAGATCGGGTCAAGGCCCGCAAAAGGCTCGTCGTACATGATGAGGTCTGGGTCCAGCGCAATGGCCCGGGCCAAGGCCACGCGGCGGCTCATGCCACCAGAGATCTCGGAGGGCTTCAGGTCCCGCGCACCGCGCAAACCCACCGCATCGAGCTTCATGAGCACGATGTCGCGGATCAGGGCTTCGGACAAACGGGTGTGTTCGCGCAAGGGGAAAGCCACGTTGTCGAACACGCTCATGTCGGTGAACAAAGCGCCGAACTGGAACAGCATGCCCATGCGGCGACGGGCAGCGTAAAGCTCGGCCTGGCGCATGGGGGCGATGTCTTGGCCATCAAACAGCAACTGACCCGCGCTGGCGCGGATTTGCCCGCCAATGAGGCGCAAAACCGTGGTCTTGCCGCCGCCAGACACCCCCATCAGGGCCGTGACTTGTCCTCGCGGCACATTGAAGCTCAGGTTCTTCAAGATGACACGGTCGCCGTACCCGAAAGTCAGGTCGCGCAGTTCAACAAGTGGTGGTGTGGATGTGGTGTTCATGAAAAACAAAAGCCGGAGGGGTCCGGCTCTTGTGATGGTAATGAACCAAGGTATACGGTTTGTAAACCTTGGTGGTCTAGGGATTTTACCTAGAACCCGATGGCCTCAGCGGGGCAGGTCGCTTTTGCCCATCAGGAATTCATCGACCGCGCGTGCGGCTTGACGGCCTTCGCGGATGGCCCACACCACCAAGGACTGACCCCGGCGCATGTCGCCTGCGGCAAACACTTTGTTCACATTGGTGGCATAGCCGCCCGTGAAGTCGGTGCTGGCCTTGGCGTTGCCGCGGGCGTCCTTGTCGATGCCAAAGGCGTCGAGCACGGTGGCAACCGGATTGGTGAAACCCATGGCCAGCAAAACCATGTCGGCTTTGTATTCCTTCTCGGTGCCGGGCACCTCGACCATCTTGCCGTCTTTGAACTCGACGTGCACAGTCTTCAGACCGGTCACTTTGCCTTTTTCGCCCATGAATTCCTTGGTGGAGATGGCGAACTCGCGTTGTAACAGACCTTTTTCGGCGCTCTCGTCATGACTGGAGCTGGTGCGCAGCTTCATGGGCCAGTAAGGCCAAACCATGGCTTTGTTTTCTTTTTCAGGCGGCTCGGGCATCACCTCGAACTGGGTGACGCTCACAGCGCCGTGGCGTGTGCTGGTGCCCACGCAGTCGCTGCCGGTATCGCCGCCACCGATCACGATGACGTTTTTGCCGTCAGCGCGCAGCTGGCCTTTGAGCTTGTCGCCCGCGTTGACCTTGTTTTGCTGGGGCAGGAACTCCATCGCGAAGTGGATGCCGTCCAGCTCGCGGCCCGGCACGGGCAGGTCACGCGACTGCTCGGAGCCGCCTGTGAGCAGCACGGCGTCAAAGTCCTTCTTGAGCTGTTCAGCCGAGATGGTTTCCTTGGCCCAGTTGGTGACCTTGGAATCCTTGGGCCACTCGCCCACCAGCACGCTGGTGCGGATCTTCACGCCTTCGGCTTCGAGCTGCTGGACGCGGCGGTCGATGTGCGACTTTTCCATCTTGAAGTCAGGAATGCCGTAGCGCAGCAAACCGCCCACGCGGTCGTTCTTTTCGAACAAGGTCACGTCGTGGCCCGCACGCGCCAGCTGCTGTGCGGCGGCCAGGCCTGCGGGGCCCGCGCCGATCACGGCCACGGTCTTGCCGGTCTTGACCTTGGCAGGACGGGGTGTGACCCAGCCTTCGGTCCAAGCGCGGTCGATGATGGCGTGCTCGATGGACTTGATGCCCACGGCGTCGTCGTTGAAGTTGACCACACACGCGGCTTCGCAGGGCGCGGGGCAGATGCGGCCGGTGAACTCGGGGAAGTTGTTGGTGCTGTGCAGCACCTCGATCGCGTTCTTCCAGTCACCCTGGTACACCAGGTCGTTGAAGTCCGGGATGATGTTGTTGACCGGACAGCCGTTGTTGCAAAACGGTGTACCGCAGTCCATGCAGCGTGCGGCTTGCGTTTTGGACTGCTCGGGTGTCAAGCCGATCACGAACTCGCCGTAGTTCTTCAAGCGCTCGGTGACGGGCTTGTAGCCCTCTTCGATGCGCTCAAATTCCATGAAACCTGTGATTTTTCCCATGATGTTTCCTTCGATTCTTGACGTGGGGCTCAGGCGGCAACGGGCTGAGCAGCTTTGGCCGCCTTGCGTGCGTTGATCTCACCCAGGGCGCGTTTGTATTCGTTCGGGAACACCTTCACGAACTTGGCGCGGGCCGTGGCCCAGTTGTCCAACAACTCGCGGGCACGCTGGCTGCCGGTCCACTTGTGGTGGTCTTCCAGCAGTTTCTTGAGTTGCGCCTCGTCAGTCTGGTCGCGGTGCCAAACCTTGCGGTCCACTTGTGCTTCTTGCTCTGCGGCTGACAAGACTTTTTCCATGCTGACCATGGCCGTGTTGCAGCGCGAGGCAAACTCGCCGTCTTCGTCGTACACATAAGCGATACCGCCGCTCATGCCCGCGCCGAAGTTGCGGCCGGTTTTACCCAAGACCGCGACGGTGCCGCCGGTCATGTATTCGCAACCGTGGTCGCCTGTGCCTTCCACCACGGCGGTGGCGCCGGACAGACGCACCGCAAAGCGCTCGCCGGCCACGCCAGCAAAGAAGGCCTCACCGGTGGTCGCGCCGTACATGACGGTGTTGCCCACGATGATGTTTTGCGAGGCCACGCCACGGAACTCCAGGCTCGGTCGCACCACCACGCGACCACCCGACAAACCTTTGCCGGTGTAGTCGTTGGCTTCACCGATCAGGTCCAGCGTGATGCCCTTGGCCAGGAACGCGCCGAATGACTGACCGCCTGTGCCTTCCAGTTGGATGCGCAAGGTGTCGTCAGGCAAGCCTTCGGGGTGCACCTTGGTCACCGCGCCGGACAACATGGCGCCGACCGAGCGGTTCACGTTGCGGGCAACTTCCATGAACTGCACTTTTTCGCCCTTGTCGATGGCAGCGCGGCTCTTGGCGATCAGCACGTTGTCCAGGGCTTTTTCCAAGCCGTGGTCTTGTGTGTCCACATGGCGCACAGCCACGGTGGAAGCCACTTGTGGCACAGCCAGCAAGCGACCGAAGTCCAGGCCCTTGGCTTTCCAGTGCTCCACACCGCTCTTCATGTCGAGCAGGTCGGCGCGGCCCACCAGGTCGTCAAATTTGGCGATGCCCAGCTGGGCCATGATCTGGCGCACTTCTTCAGCAATGAAGAAGAAGTAGTTGACGACATGCTCGGGCTTGCCGGTGAACTTTTTGCGCAGTGTGGGGTCTTGTGTGGCCACGCCCACCGGGCAGGTGTTCAGGTGGCACTTGCGCATCATGATGCAGCCTTCAACCACCAGCGGTGCGGTGGCGAAGCCGAACTCGTCAGCACCCAACAAAGCGCCAATCGCCACGTCACGGCCGGTCTTCATTTGGCCGTCGGCCTGCACACGGATACGACCGCGCAAGCCGTTGAGCACCAGGGTCTGCTGGGTTTCGGCCAGACCGATTTCCCATGGCGAGCCTGCGTGCTTGACCGACGACCAAGGCGATGCGCCCGTGCCGCCGTCGTGGCCCGCGATCACGACGTGATCGGCCTTGCACTTGGCCACACCAGCGGCGATGGTGCCGACGCCGATTTCGGACACGAGCTTGACGCTGATGTCGCTGTGTGGGGCCACGTTCTTCAGGTCGTGGATCAGCTGGGCCAAGTCCTCGATGGAGTAGATGTCGTGGTGCGGTGGTGGCGAGATCAGGCCCACACCGGGCACCGAGTGGCGCAGCTTGCCAATGTAGTCGGACACCTTGCCGCCAGGCAACTGGCCGCCTTCACCGGGCTTGGCACCCTGGGCCATCTTGATCTGGATCTGGTCGGCGCTCGACAGGTATTCGGCGGTGACGCCAAAGCGGCCCGAAGCCACTTGCTTGATGCGCGAACGCAAAGAGTCACCGGCAGCCAAAGGCATGTCGACTTCGACGTTTTCTTCACCGATCACGCTCTTCAAGGAATCGCCCAACTTGATCGGGATGCCCTTGAGTTCGTTGCGGTAACGCGCCGAGTCTTCGCCGCCTTCACCGGTGTTGCTCTTGCCGCCAATGCGGTTCATGGCCACGGCCAGGGTGGCGTGCGCTTCGGTGGAGATCGAACCCAACGACATCGCACCGGTAGCGAAACGCTTGACGATCTCGGCCGCAGGCTCGACCTGTTCCAGCGGGATGGCTTTGGACGGGTCGATCTTGAACTCGAACAGACCGCGCAACGTCATGTGGCGCTTGCTTTGGTCGTTGATGATCTGCGCGTATTCCTTGTAAGTGCTGAAGTTGTTGGCGCGGGTGGAGTGCTGCAACTTGGCGATCGCGTCGGGCGTCCACATGTGCTCTTCACCACGGGCACGCCAAGCGTATTCGCCACCGGCATCCAACATGGTGGCCAGGATCGGGTCGTCGCCAAAGGCGGTGGTGTGCATGCGGAAAGCTTCTTCAGCGATCTCGAACACACCGATGCCGCCCACGCGGCTGGAGGTGCCGGTGAAGTACTTGTTGATGGTTTCGGTGTTGATGCCGATGGCTTCAAACAACTGCGCACCGCAATACGACATGTAGGTGCTCACGCCCATCTTGGACATGATCTTGGACAGACCCTTGCCAATCGCCTTGACGTAGTTGTAGATGGCTTTCTCGGCCGACAAGTCGCCCGGCAGCTCTTTGTGCAGCGCAGCCAGGGTTTCCATCGCCAAGTAGGGGTGCACGGCTTCTGCGCCGTAACCGGCCAGCACAGCAAAGTGGTGCACTTCGCGGGCGGTGCCCGTCTCAACCACCAGGCCGGCCGTGGTGCGCAGGCCTTCGGTCACCAGGTGCTGGTGAATGGCTGACAGCGCCAGCAAGGCGGGCACGGCCACCTGGGTGGCGCTCACGCCACGGTCGCTGATGATCAGGATGTTGTGGCCGCCTTTGATGGCGTCCACCGCTTCGGCGCAGAGCGAGGCCAGCTTGGCTTCCACGCCTTCACGACCCCACATGGCGGGGTAAGTGATGTCGAGTGTTGCGCTCTTGAACTTGCCCTTGGTGGCTTGCTCGATGTTGCGCAGCTTGGCCATGTCGGCGAAGTCCAGGATGGGCTGGCTGACTTCCAAGCGCATCGGCGGGTTGACCTGGTTGATGTCCAGCAGGTTCGGCTTGGGGCCGATGAAGGACACCAGCGACATCACGATCGCTTCGCG
>JANQXJ010000191.1 GCA_030729445.1 Limnohabitans sp.
GCCCCGCGCAGTCAGCCCTTTGCGGGTCATTTGGGTCTTTTCGCCCTCTACAATCCATATTTTGCTCACCCAAGCCAGACCCCTCTGGCGCTTTGACGGTTTTCTCCCCCATGGCGGTATTCACCGAAGTCACCGAAACCCAGGCCAATAACCTGATGCAAGCCCTGAACTTGGGCCAGCTCACCGCTTTGCGCGGCATTGAGGGCGGGATTGAAAACACCAACTACTTCGCCACCACCGATCAAGGTGAGTACGTGCTCACCCTGTTCGAGCGCCTGACGCACGAGCAACTGCCGTTTTACCTGTTCCTCATGAAGCACCTGGCCGGGCGCGGCATCCCGGTGCCCGACCCTTCGGCCAACCGCGACGGCGATGTGTTGCACAACCTGTGCGGCAAGCCCGCCGCTGTGGTCAACAAGCTGGTGGGCAAAAGCCAGCTGCAGCCCCAGGCGGTGCACTGCGCCGCTGTGGGCGACATGCTGGCGAGAATGCACCTGGCGGGGACCGACTACAACCGCAGCCAGCCCAATTTGCGTGGCCTGCCCTGGTGGAACGAAACCGTGCCCGTGGTGCTGCCCTACCTGGACCTGCCCCAAGCCGCCTTGCTGCGCAGCGAGCTGGCCTTCCAAAACCACATCGCCGAGGGTGCAGCTTATGCCGCCTTGCCCCGTGGCCCGGTGCATGCCGACCTGTTTCGTGACAACGTGATGTTCGACGGTGAGCAGCTGACGGGCTTTTTTGACTTTTACTTCGCGGGTGTCGACACCTGGTTGTTTGATTTGGCCGTTTGCCTGAATGACTGGTGCATCGACCTGCCCACAGGTGCACACGACAGCACACGCGCCCAAGCCATGGTGCAGGCCTACAACCGGGTACGCCCCTTGAACGCGGCCGAACGCGAGTTGCTGCCTGCCCTTTTACGGGCAGGGGCTTTGCGTTTTTGGATTTCTCGGCTGTGGGACTACCATCTGCCCCGCGAAGCGGCCATGCTCACCCCGCACGACCCGACCCATTTCGAACGCGTTTTGCGCGGTCGGGTGCAACAGCCCATTTCCCTGTCTGACCTCGTCTGAACACCATGAATTTGAAAATCGTTCCCGCCAAAACTGGCCTCAAATGGGTGAGCCAAGGCATGACCACCTTCTGGCGCCAGCCACTGGCCTTGACCGGTCTGTTTTTTTTATTCATGGCCACGGTCTCGATTGTGTCGATCGTCCCAGTCGTCGGCAGCGCCTTGGCGCTGATCGTTTTGCCGCCCCTGACGCTGGGCATGATGGCCGCCACGCAAACAGCGTCTGAAGGCAAGTTTCCCATGCCCAGTGTCTTGTTTGTGGCCTTCAAAGACGGGCCATACCGCAAAACCATGTTCCATTTGGGCGGTTTGTACGCGGTGATTTTTTTGGTCGTTATGTTTTTGTCCACCCTGGCCGATGGCGGCACCTTTGCCAAGGTGTACTTTGGCGGTGAGGCCATGACGCCCGAGGTCGTCACCGCCGATTCCTTCCAAACCGCCCTGTGGGTGTCCATGCTGTTTTATGTGCCGCTGTCCATGATGTTCTGGCACGCACCTGCCTTGGTGCACTGGTACGGTCTGCCGGCCGTCAAAAGCCTGTTTTTCAGTTTCATGGCGTGCTGGCGCAACCTCAAAGCATTTGTGGTTTATGTGTTCGCCTGGGGCGTGGTGTTCATGCTGACTGGGGTTCTGGCGCTGCTCATTTCCAGCCTGTTGGGCAATCCGGGCTTGATGACGGCCACCTTCATGCCCTTGGCGCTGATGGTGGCGGCCATGTTCTTCACCTCGATGCTGTTTTCGGTGCGAGACTGCTTCTCGACCGATGTCTACGACGAGCCGCCCGCCAGCGCGGATCGGCCCGATTAAAAAGCTCAGTGGTGGTGGCCGTGCGCCCCATGTGCGTGGCGGTGCGTCACCTCTTCGGCTGAGGCCGCACGCACTTCCGTCACCTTCAGGCTCAGCGTCAGGTGCTGCCCGGCCCACGGGTGGTTGCCGTCCAGGATCACCTTGTCACCCTTGATTTTGAGCACGTTGAACACCTGCTCGCGTCCATCGGGTGTGCGCCCGCGCAACTGGCCACCCACCTTCACACCGGGCGGAAACTCGCTTTTGGGGATGGTCTGCACCAAGCTCTCGTCGCGCTCGCCAAAAGCGTCGGCCGGGGCCAGTTTCAAAGTGGTGGCGAAGCCCACTTCTTGGCCTTCGAGTGCGGCTTCGATTTTGGGGAAGGTGTTGTCATAGCCGCCGTGCAAATACGAGGTCGGCTCTTGCGCCTTGTCCAGCAACTGCCCTTGGGCATTGGTCACTTTGTATTGCATGGTGACGACGGTGTCTTGGGTGATTTTCATGGGAACTTTCAGAACAGGAATAGGTTTAGACCACGGTGAGTTTGGCCACGCTCAACGCCAGCCATTTCACGCCGTGGCGGGGAAAGTTAACTTGGGCACGGGCATCGGCCCCCACGCCCTCGACGGCCAACACTTTGCCTTCGCCAAACTTGGTGTGGAACACGGTTTTACCGGCGCTGATGCCGTGCTCGGGTGCGGCTTTTTGCACCGGCACGGGCGGGCTTTTGTAGGTTTCTGTGCTCAGACTGCTTTGCCCCCAGGCCGGGCGGGCATGGCGGTTAAAGGCCGGGGTTTGTGGCCAGCCGCCACCTGGGGCGCTGGCACCTCCGCTCGCGGCCTGGCCCAAGTTAGAGAAGCCGCCGTTTTTGGGCGTGACCCACTTCAGGCACTCTTCGGGCAATTCATCCAGAAAGCGGCTTTTGAGGTTGTAGCGGGTCTGGCCGTGCAGCATGCGGGTTTGCGAATGACTTAAATACAAACGCTTGCGGGCTCGAGTGATGGCCACGTACATCAGGCGGCGCTCTTCCTCTAGCCCATCAAAGTCGTTCATCGCGTTTTCGTGCGGAAACAGACCTTCTTCCAAGCCGGTGATGAACACCGCGTCAAACTCCAGTCCCTTGCTGGCGTGCACGGTCATGAGCTGCACAGCGTCCTCTCCGGCCTGCGCTTGGTTGTCGCCTGCTTCCAGCGAAGCATGGGTGAGGAAGGCTGCCAGCGGGCTCATGATCACGCCGTCCTCACTGAACTCATCGACCG
>JANQXJ010000192.1 GCA_030729445.1 Limnohabitans sp.
GGCCAGCCAAGCGGCGGCCTCAGACAGGGCCACTTCGTGGCGCGAGCCTTTGCCCGTGGTCTTGAGCGAGATGACGGCCTTGAGGGTGGCTTCGCTGGCCATGAGCGCACCGCCCATGTCGGCAAACAAACTGGGGGGCAGGTCCATGCCGTTGACGAGGCCCACTTCGGCTTGGTAGGTCAAATCGTGGCCAGGAATTTCGGCCAGCGGCCCGGGGGCGCCCACCACTTCGATCAGGCTGAGCGCGGGGTATTGCTTGCGCAGCGTCTTCCAGCTCAGGCCCAACTTGGTCAGGGCCGAGGGGCGGAATGAGGTGAGCAGCACATCGGTCTTGGGCAGCAGTTTGTGCAAGGCGGCTTGTCCGGCCTCGGTTTTGAGGTCCAGGGTGTGGTGCTTCACGCCCTTGTGCATCAGCGCGTAACCATCGGGGGTGTAGTGCTGCATGGGGTCGCCAGCAGGCGGGTTGATCTTGGTGCAGCTGGCGCCCATTTGGGCCAGGCGCATCAGGGCTGCAGGACCGGGCAGGTTCAGGGCCAGGCTGACGACGCGAATGCCGCGAAGGGGTTGGGTAGAGGACATGCGAAGACCTTGCAAAACAATTCCCCCGCATTATGGGCAAGGCGCAGACAGGGCCCTGTCACCTGTGCAGAGTGGGCTCGCAAGTCCGGTGGCGCCAATGCGCACCACCGGTTTCAAACGCCCAGATTGCGCAAAGTGGCTTCGATCGCTGCTGCGGTGGCGATGGGTTTTTCCATGGGGAAGAGGTGGGAGCCGTCGAGCATCATGATGCGGCCCTTGACCACCTGGTGCGTCAGGTCGGTGCCCGCTTGGCGCATTTCGGCCGAGTGCGTGCCGCCGATGAAGGCGACGGGGCATTTGAGGGGTTTGCGCTTGAGCAGGCTGTCGAGTTTGTGCGGCAGGCTGTTGTAGATGGCGGTTTCGATGTCGCGGTCAAAGCTGAGCACGCGCTGGCCGCCTTCGTCGTGGGTGCCGTGGTCAATGTAGTCCTTGAGCACTTGCGGGTCCCAGCGGGCAAAGGACTTTTTGTGCGCAAAGCTTTCCATCGCCGCTTGGGCGTCGGGCCAGTGGTGGCGGCGTTTTTGGCTGATGCGCCCGGGTGAGAGGGCACCGATCAAAGGCGTGCGTTTGGCCAGGCCCAAGGTGGTGGCCCGCCAGCCGCCCAGCACGGGCGAGTCGATCAGCACCACGCCACGCGCGAGCTCGGGGTGGCGTGCGGCGCACATGAGGCTCAAGATGCCGCCCAGCGAGTGGCCCACCAAAAAGGCGGGTTCGCCATCGCCTTGTTTGTCACGGGCAAAGTCGGCCAGTTGCTGCACCAGGTGGGGCCAGTTGTTGGTGACGGGGTATTGCGGATCGTGGCCAAATTTTTCCACCGCGTCGACCACAAAGCCGCGCTGGCGCAGGTTGTCGAACATCACCTTGTAGGTGCTGGCCGGAAAGCTGTTGCCGTGCGAGAAGATGATGCGGGCCATCAGATCAGTTTCTCTTCGGGCGTGGTGATTTTCTTGAGCAAGGCATTGCGCTGGGCGGACACCATGAGCGGGATGTCGGTCGCGCCGCCGTTCCACATCGGGTCTTCGATGCTGTCGAACATCTGGCGCAGCTTGTCGCCCCAGCTGGTGCGCAGCATTTTGAAGTAGGGGTTGTGCTCGTCGATGCACATGATGCGGTCGGTGTGCAGGCTGCCCGCCTGGTAGACCACCATGTCCAGCGGCAAGCCCACCGACAGGTTGGACTTGAGGGTCGAGTCCATCGACACCAAGGCGCATTTGGCGGCTTCGTCCAGCGGGGTGTCGGGGGTGATGACGCGGTCCAAAACCGGTTTGCCGTATTTGGATTCGCCAATCTGGAAGTAGGGCGTCTCGTCGGTCGCTTCGATGAAGTTGCCGGGCGAATAGACCTGGAACAGGCGCATGCCTTCGCCGCCGATCTGGCCGCCAAAAATCATGGACACGTTGAACTCCACGCCCGAGGCACGCAGGGCGGCAGCATCGCGCTCGTACACCCTGCGCACGGCCGCGCCCAGCACGCGGGTGGCGTCGAACATGCTCTTGGCGTTCCAGATGGTCAGGGGTTCGTCTTGCCCGGGCTCGACCAGTTTTTCGATTTGCAGCACTTCGCGCACCGACTGAGAAATGCTCAGGTTGCCCGCCGACAACAGCGTCATGAAGCGGTCGCCCGCTTTTTCATAAACGATCATTTTGCGGAAGGTGCTGATCTGGTCCAGGCCCGCGTTGGTGCGGGAGTCGGACAAGAACACCAAACCGGCGCGGGTTTTGACGGCAACACAATAGGTCATGTGGGAGCTCTTTAACTTTTGGGCAGCAAACGCTGCAAGGCATAGAGGGCGTCGAGCGCTTCGCGGGGGCTCAAAGCGTCGGGATTGATTTGGGCCAAGGCCACTTCGATGGGGCTCGGGCCTGTGGCTTCGGATTCGGGCGGGGCCGCAAACAGGTCCACCTGCTGGCGGCTTTCGTTGGCTCCGGCCTCCAGAGCGCTGAGCGCGTGTCGGGCATGGTTGAGCACGGCCGCAGGCATGCCCGCCAGCCGCGCCACCTGCACGCCGTAGCTTTTGCTGGCGGGGCCGGCTTGCAGCTCGTGCAAGAAGACGATGGACGCACCCGATTCGGCCGCGCTCACATGCATGTTGACGGCGGCGGTGTGTGTGGCCGGGAACTCGGTGAGCTCAAAGTAGTGCGTGGCAAACAGCGCAAAGGCTTGTGTTTTGTTGTGCAGGTGGGTGGCGATGCCGCTGGCCAGAGCCAGGCCGTCAAAAGTCGAGGTGCCGCGCCCGATCTCGTCCATCAGCACCAGGCTGTGGGGCGTGGCGCTGTGCAAGATTTGCGCGGCCTCGGTCATCTCCAGCATGAAGGTCGATTGGGCGTTGGCCAGGTCGTCGGCCGCGCCGATGCGGGTGTGGATGGCGTCGATGGGCCCCAGGCGGCAACGGCTGGCGGGCACATGGCTGCCGATGCTGGCCAAAAGCACGATCAGCGCCACTTGGCGCATGTAGGTCGATTTACCGCCCATGTTGGGGCCGGTGATGATTTGCAGGCGCTGCTTGCTGCCCAGCACCGTGTCGTTGGCGATGAAGCT
>JANQXJ010000193.1 GCA_030729445.1 Limnohabitans sp.
GCCCAGCGGTGCCCGAAGCAACCATCAATTTTCGCGAATGAGGAACCCGGCCCCAGCCCATGTTCAGCGGCAACCAAAGCACCCGAAGCACCAAGCAAACTCAGCGAATCATCATCCCCCCATCCGCCACGATGGTCTGCCCCGTCACATACTGCCCAGCTGGGCTCGCCAAAAACACCGCCACACCGCCAATGTCATCCGGCTCACCCATGCGGCGCAGCGGGGTTTCGCTGTTGTACTTGGCGCTCATCACCGGGTCCTCGTGCAGGGCCTTGGCAAAGTCGGTCTTGATCAGGCCAGGCGCGATGCAATTTACGCGGATGTTGTCCGGGCCCCATTCGACCGCCAAGTTGCGCGCCAACTGCATGTCGGCCGCTTTGGAGATGTTGTAAGCCCCGATGATGGCCGAGCCGTGCAGGCCGCCGATCGACGACACGATCACGATGGCGCCGTCCTTCTTGGCTTTCATGTCGGGGTAGACCATGGTGCACAGCCAGGTGTTGGACAGCACGTTGTTGCGCATGACCTTGTCGAACACCTCGTCGCTCATGCCGGTGGTGGGGCCGTAATAGGGGTTGGTGGCCGCGTTGCAGACCAGGATATCGATTGGACCCCAAGCCGCGCGGGTTTGCTCGATCAGGTTCTGAAGTTGCTCCTTGCTGGAGATACTGGCGGCAATCGCCATGGCTTGGCCGCCTGCGGCTTGGATTTCTTTGACCACCACTTCGCAGGCGTCTTGCTTGCGGCTGGACACGACGACTTTGGCGCCTTGCTTGGCTAATTGGTGTGCGATGGAGCGGCCAATGCCCCGGCTGGAGCCTGTGACGATGGCGACTTTGCCGGTGAGATTGAAGAGTGACATGAAACGGTCTCCTTGTTAATGCTGGGCAGTCTGCCCGGGGGGCGCTCGTGTGTCTGTCTTGCGGGTGTCAGTCGCTGGGCCTGTTTGCAGGGGCTGATCGGCCACAATGCCATGAGAACCCTGAATGTGCGAGGTGGATGTGGAACAAGTGGATGTTGTGGTGATCGGGGCCGGCGTGGTCGGCCTGGCGGTGGGGCGGGCGCTGGCGCTGTCCGGCCGCGAGGTGCTGGTGCTCGAATCGGAAAACGCCATTGGCACGGGCACCAGCTCGCGCAACAGCGAGGTCATCCACGCGGGCATTTATTACCCGGCAGGCTCGCTCAAGGCGCGGCTGTGTGTGCAAGGCAAACAGATGCTCTACGCCTATTGCGCCGAGCGCGGCTTGGCGCACAAGCAGTTGGGCAAGCTGATCGTGGCGACCAGCCCCGGGCAAGTACTGGCGCTGGACGGCATCATGGCCAAGGCCGCCGCCAACGGTGTCCGCGACCTGCAAAAACTCACAGCCGCCCAAGCCCAAGCGCTGGAGCCTGCGCTTTCTTGTGAGGCGGCCCTGCTCTCGCCCAGCACAGGGGTGATCGACAGTCATGGCTACATGCTCGCCTTGCAAGGTGACATGGAAAATGCAGGCGGCCTGCTCGCGCTGGTCTCACCTGTGCAGCACATAGGCCTGAAGCACGGCACCGCCTCGCACCCGATTCGCGTGACGACGCAAGACGGTACCGAGCTGGCTTGCAAGGAGCTGGTCAATGCCGCTGGGCTGAGCGCCGTGGCAATGGCTGAGCGCATGGAGGGGCTGGACAAAAGCCTGCTGCCGCAAGCCCATTACGCTAAGGGTAACTATTTCACACTCGCGGGCAAGGCGCCGTTTTCGCGCCTGATCTACCCCGTGCCCGAAAAAGCCGGTTTGGGCGTGCACTTGACGCTCGACCTGGGCGGACAGGCCAAGTTCGGCCCGGACGTGCAATGGGTCGATGACCCCACCGACCTGCAGGTCGACCCGCGCCGGGGCGACGCCTTTTATGCCGAGGTGCGCCGCTATTGGCCCGCCTTGCAGGACGGTGCACTGCAGCCGGGTTATGCGGGCATGCGCCCCAAGATCAACGCACCGCACGAAGCAGCGGCCGACTTCATGATCCAGGGCCCGGCCGAGCACGGCGTGCCGGGCCTGGTGAACCTGCTGGGCATCGAGTCGCCGGGGCTGACCAGTTCGTTGGCGATGGCCGACGAGGTCTGCGCCCGCTTGGTTTGATGCTTTTGAGACAGCGTGGCGTGCTAGGGCGCGCCTATCATCGTGCGCATGCACCCACTTGACGAAGCCATAGACCTGCGCGCCTCAGCACTTGCGGACGCACCCCATGAATTCACAGGCGCCACCCACCCAGCCTACGCCAACATGGTCGGGCCTTTTGGTGGTACCACCTCGGCGCAATTGCTGCAGTCGGCCATGCTGCACCCCGAGCGCCTGGGCGAGCCGGTGGCGCTCACGGTCAACTTTGCGGCCCCGGTGGCCGATGGGGATATCCGCTTTCTAGCTCGGCCCGTGCGCACCAACCGCTCCACCCAGCACTGGATCATCGAGGCCCACCAAGCCGAAGGCGTGGTGGCCACAGCCACGGCTGTGTTCGCGGTGCGGCGCGAGACCTGGTCCGATGTGGAGGCGGTGATGCCCGGCAACGTCCCCGCGCCCGACGCTGTGCCTCGCATGCCCACCAGGGGTTTCCCGGCCTGGCCGCAGCGCTACGATATGCGCTTTGTCGAAGGTGCTTTTCCCACGGCCTTTGATGAACAAGAACAAACCCACTCGCGCTCCACTCTGTGGGTGCGCGACGAGCCCGAGCGGGCGCTGGACTTTGCCTCTTTGGCTGCTCTGAGCGACAGCTTTTTTCCGCGCATCTACATTCGCCGCCGCCGCCGGGCCATGATCGGCACGGTGTCTCTCACCACCTATTTCCACGCCGACAGTGCCTTGCTGGCGCAGGTGGGCACGCGCCATGTGCTGGGCGTGGCCAAGGCGCTGAATTACCGCCATGGCTACTTTGACCAAACGGGCGAGCTTTGGAGCCCCGAAGGGCAGCTGCTGGCGAGCACGCACCAGCTGGTGTATTTCAAAGACTGAGCACACGGGGGCAATGCGTGTTGACCCCTGTTTCCTTGTTTCAGCGCTTCATCTGCTGCAGCGCACTGGCCACTTCGGTGACCAGTTCGGGGCCTTTGTAGATGAGGCCGGTGTAAATCTGCACCACGTCTGCACCGG
>JANQXJ010000194.1 GCA_030729445.1 Limnohabitans sp.
CACACCGGACAAGCTTTGCAGCCAGGGCAAACCGCCCGCATCTTCACCGGAGCTCCCTTGCCCGAAGGCGCTGACGCCATCGTCATGCAGGAGCAAGCCGAGCTGGTGCCCGAAACGCCTGATGCCGTGCGCTTTGCGGTGGTGCCCGAACCCGGGCAGTGGATTCGCCGCAGCGGTGAAGACATCCGGCAAGGACAGACGGCTTTGCACCGTGGCCAGAAGCTGGGGCCTGCCGAATTGGGCCTGGCCGCGAGCCTGGGTTTGGCGCACTTGCCTGTTTTGCGCCGCCCCCGAGTTGCCCTTTTTTCGACGGGCGACGAGCTGGTCATGCCGGGCGATGTGGCCCCGCAGGACATGCCCCCTGGCAGCATTTACAACTCCAACCGCTTTTTCCTGCGCACCTTGTTGCACCGCATGGGTTGTGAGGTGAGTGACCTGGGCATCGTGCCCGACCGGCGCGAAGCCACCGTGGCCGCTCTCAAAACTGCGGCCGACCACCACGACCTGATCCTGACCAGCGGCGGCGTGTCGGTGGGCGAAGAAGACCACGTCAAACCGGCGGTCCAGTCTTTGGGCGAGTTGAACTTGTGGCAAATCGCCATGAAGCCGGGCAAACCCTTTGCTTATGGCCAAGTGCGGCGGCAGACCGCCGAGGGCGTAGCCCACTTTGTGGGCTTGCCGGGCAACCCGGTGTCCAGTTTCATGACCTTTTTGCTCCTGGTCAGACCTTTGCTGCGACAGATGCAAGGCATGACCGCGTCTGCGCCCCACACCCAAAGCTTGCCTGCACATTTTGCGTGGCCCAAGGCCGACAAGCGGCGCGAATTCTTGCGCGTGCGCCGCAATGCCCAAGGCGGGCTGGACCTGTTTCCCAACCAAAGCTCGGGGGTGTTGACCTCGGTGGTGTGGGCCGATGGGGTGGTGGACAACCCCGGTGGACTGACGATTGAGCCCGGCCAGATGGTCGATTTTTGGCCTTTTTCGGAGTGCTTGGCATGAAAGTGCAGGTTCGCTATTTCGCCTCTTTGCGTGAAAGTATTGGTTTGTCGCACGAGACCGTGGAGACCCAGACGGCTGATGTGGCCGCTTTGCGCATTGAGTTGATGGCCCGGGGCGAGCACTACCGAGCTTGTCTGGCACCAGAGCGTCCGGTGCGCATGGCCTTGAATCAGCTCATGGTGCAAGGCAACGCCGCCCTGACCGAGGGCTGCGAGGTCGGCTTTTTCCCACCTGTGACTGGAGGTTGACGCGATGACGTCCCGAGTCAGCATCCAGACGAACGACTTTGACGTGTCCACTGAGTTGGCTGCCCTGAAGGGACAGGACTTGCGTGTTGGGGCCGTGTGCAGCTTTGTGGGCACGGTGCGCGACACCCGGGCACTGACAGGTCAGGCCAGTGATGAAGTGCAAGCCATGGAGTTGGAGCACTATCCGGGCATGACCGAAAAATCCATCGAAGCCATGATCGATGAAGCGCATCGGCGATTTGACTTTTATGCGGCGCGTGTGGTTCACCGCGTGGGGCGTTTGCTGCCCGCAGACCAAATCGTGCTGGTGGCCGTGACCTCGGCGCACCGGGGCGAGAGCTTCAAAGCCTGCGAATTTTTAATGGATTACCTCAAAACACAGGCCCCGTTCTGGAAAAAAGAGCAAACCCCTGAGGGGGCTCATTGGGTGGATGCCCGAGTGTCTGACGATGCGGCTTTGGCTCGCTGGGGCATTGAGGCTCACAACGCCTGAGTTTTGGCCCGCTTTGGGCGTGGAACAGCTTCAGTGGGCGTAGCGCGGCGGCTCGAAGTGGGCCACAGGGCTCTTGTCGGTCATTTTGTTGGCACTGCCCACAGTTCCCCATTCGGCTTTTTCGCAGGCTTGCTGGATCAGGTGCACCATGCCGTGCAACAGGCTGATTTGCAGGTGCAGCTGACAAGCGCGGGCTTGGGCAGGGTCAGACTTGTCCTCAAAAGAGATTTCCAAGGCCCCGTTGGGCTGGATGGTCAAATGGGCATCGGTGATGAGCAGGGGCTCCGCCCCCAGCGGCCATTGGGTGGCGTGGTTGTCGAAAGGGGTGGCGAAGTCGGCCTTTTTCAAAAAGGCATCACGCTTGAGTTCAGTCAGCAGATGTTGCGATGGCGCATCGGTGGCCGCCACGCCTGGCTGAGCGGCCTCCAATCGCACGGCTGATTGCTGGATGGCCGGCATCAACCGAAGCGTCATGCGCCGCGTCAGCCAGAACCGAAACTCCTGTTGGTCCTGGGTGTTCAGGCGCAGCAACAAGCGGTCTTGGCGCTCATCGTGATGCACAGACAGTTGGTGAATGTTCATGTTTTGATTTTAGGCAATAGCGAGTCCCGATGAAGGCCTTGAAAATGCCACTTTCAGCACAAGTTGCCAAGCATTGGAGATCTACACATGCGAATTGACAAACTCACCACGAAATTTCAGGAAGCCTTGTCGGACGCCCAGTCGCTGGCCCTTGGCAAAGACCACGCTTACATCGAACCCCAGCATCTGCTGGTCACCATGCTCAAGCAAGACGAAGGCCCCAAAGCCATTTTGTTGCGTGCGGGTGTTCAGGTGTCTGCTTTGCTGCAGGCGGCAGAAGCGGCCGTCTCGCGCTTGCCTCAGGTCACCGGACAAGACCAGGTGTCGGTGGGGCCGGACCTGGTCAAGCTTTTGCAGGCGGCAGAAAAAGAAGCCATCAAACGCGGCGACACCTTCATCGCTGGCGAATTGTTTTTGTTGGCCTTGACCGAGAGCAAATCCGAGACCGGACGCATCGCCAAAGAGCATGGTCTGAACCGCAAAAGCCTGGAGACTGCCATCGAGGCGGTGCGTGGCGGCCAAAGTGTGGGCAGTGCCGATGCCGAAGGCCAGCGCGAGGCGCTCAAAAAGTATTGCATCGACCTGACCGAGCGTGCCCGTATCGGCAAGCTCGACCCGGTGATTGGCCGGGACGACGAGATTCGCCGTGCCATCCAGGTTTTGCAGCGCCGCACCAAAAACAACCCTGTGCTGATCGGCGAGCCCGGCGTGGGCAAGACCGCGATTGTCGAGGGTCTGGCCCAGCGCATCGTGGCGGGCGAGGTGCCCGATTCGCTCAAGGGCAAACG
>JANQXJ010000195.1 GCA_030729445.1 Limnohabitans sp.
GCCTTTGGCCAGCGCCGCATCCACATCGGCAGCTTGGAGCACCCGCACACCCGCCACGGAGGGCGTGAGGGGCTGACCCTGGGCCAGTTCCTGCTCGGTGATCAGGCCGCGCTCGATCAGCATGTTTTGCAGCGCCTTGGTCCAGATGGCGTAGTAAGGGCCTTGCACGTAGTCGAGCGGGGGCAAAGATTCGCGGGCCGAGCGGGCCAGGTCGATGTTCCACAGACCGCTGGCGCCCATGGCCACCGTCACGCCCAAGGCGCGGCGCTCCCATTCGCCATGGAACAGGGGCTCGTTGGCCTCGATCTGCACCGGGCCGTAGCCTTGTTGGCCACCCATGTCGTGCACGCCGTTCATGCGAGCACCTGTGGATTCAACTTAGGGTTCAAGGGCAGTCCGGTGCCGATCATGGCGTCGCGGGTGACCAGTTGGGCCAGTTGTTCCTCGCTCCAGCCTTCGGTGCCTGCGGGGCGCTCGGGCAGCACCAGATAACGCACTTCGGCGGTGGAGTCCCAAACGCGGATGTTTTGGCCCGGCGGCAGAGTCACACCAAAGTCGGCCAGCACGGCACGCGGCTCGATGACGGCGCGGGAGCGGTAGGCCGCGCTTTTGTACCAAACCGGGGGCAGGCCCAGCACCGGCCAGGGGTAGCAGCTGCACAGGGTGCAGACCACCATGTTGTGGGTGTCGGGGGTGTTGGGCACGGCCACCATGTGCTCGCCTTGGCGTCCGGTGTAGTCCATCGAGGCGATGGCGGCGGTCGCGTCTTTGAGCAGCCAGTCTCTGAAAACCGGGTCGGCCCAGGCGCGGGCCACCACTTTGGCGCCGTTGTGCGGCCCCACATGCACCTCGTAGGTCTCGATGATGCGGTCCACGGCAGCCGGGTCCAGGTAGCCTTTTTGCGTCAGCAGGGTTTCCAGGGCCCGCACGCGCAGGTCCATCTCGCCCAGGGTGCTGTGCTCATGATCGTGGTCATGAGGGTGCGCGTGAGGGTGTCCGGCTTCGGCTGTCATGGCGGTCTCCTGTGGGGCTGAGGGCTTTTGGAAGTGATCATAGCGCCGCATACAATGGCGGCTTCGCCCGCAGGACGCCCAAGCGTCACCCGCACAACCCGAATTTGACTTTCAGTGGAGTTCTTATGTTCATTTCTTCTGCTTTTGCCCAAACCGCCCCTGCTGCTGCCGCTGGTGGCGACATGCAATCCACCCTGATGAGCATGCTGCCGCTGCTGCTGATGTTTGTGGTGCTGTATTTCGTCATGATCCGCCCCCAGATGAAAAAGCAAAAAGAGCACCGCGCCATGATCGAAGCGCTGGCCAAGGGCGACGAAGTCGTGACCGCCGGTGGTTTTTTGGGCAAGGTCAGCAAGCTGGGGGACGCTTATGTGGGCATTGAACTGGCCACGGGCGTAGAAGTGCAGATGCAGCGCAGCGCCGTGGTGCAAGTGTTGCCCAAAGGCACCTTGAAGTAATTTTTGGCTCATGGCTTTAAAAGGGGCCTGGCTTGACCCAAGCCCCTGTTTGTTTATCTCTGAACGCGAGTCTTTATGAACCGTTACCCGGTCTGGAAATACGTGGTCATCGTGATCGCTTTGTTGTTGGGCACGGTGTACACCTTGCCCAACTTTTTTGGCGAGGCCCCTGCGGTGCAGGTGTCTTCGGGCAAGGCCACGGTCAAAGTAGACACCTCGACTTTGCAAAAAGCCGAAGAGGCGCTCAAAGCAGCAGGCATCACCCCTCGTGCTTTGGCCTTAGAAGGCAGCTCGATTCGGGTGCGGCTGGACACCACCGACGAACAGCTCAAGGCCAAGGACGCGCTTGAAAAAGCCTTGATCCCCGACACCAGCAACCCCTCTTTTGTGGTGGCGCTGAACCTGGTCACCCGTTCGCCCGCGTGGTTGACGTCGCTGAGCGCGGCGCCCATGTATCTGGGTCTGGATCTGCGTGGTGGCGTGCACTTCATGCTGCAGGTGGACATGCAGGCCGCCTTGACGCAGCGGGTCGAAGCCCTGACTGGCGATCTGCGCACTGCCTTGCGGGAGAAAGACTTGCGCCACGGCGGCATCAGCCGCAATGGCCAAACCATTGAAGTCCGTCTGCGCGATGCCCAGCAACTTCAGGCAGCCCAAGACCTGATCACCGCCCAATTTACCGACCTGCAAAGCACCTCGCAGGCCGATGGGGGCGAATTCAGACTGCTGGCCACCGTCAAGGCCGAGTCAGCCCGAGCAGTTCAAGCTCAGGCTTTGAAGCAAAACATCACCACATTGCACAACCGAATCAACGAGCTGGGCGTGGCCGAGCCGGTGATCCAGCAACAGGGCTTGGACCGGATTGTGGTGCAGCTGCCCGGTGTGCAAGACACAGCCAAGGCCAAAGACATTTTGGGCCGCACCGCCACCTTGGAAGTGCGCATGGTCGACGAGAGCACCGAAGCGCGAGCAGCCGAGCAAGCGGGGGGTTTGGTGCCCTTTGGCACCGAGCGTTATTTAGAGCGTGATGGCCGCCCCTTGATCGTCAAGAAACAAGTGGTCTTGACCGGTGACAACCTGACCGATGCCCAACCGGGTTTTGACAGCCAGACCCAGGAGCCCGTGGTCAACTTGACGCTGGACGGCAAGGGCGCTCGCATCTTCAAGGATGTGACCCGTGACAACGTGGGCAAGCGCATGGCCATCATCTTGTTCGAAAAGGGCAAGGGCGAAGTGGTCACGGCCCCCGTGATCCGTGCCGAGATTGGTGGCGGTCGGGTGCAGATTTCGGGCAACATGACCACCACCGAAGCCAACGACACGGCCCTGCTGCTGCGTGCTGGCTCGCTGGCCGCGCCCATGGAGATCATCGAAGAGCGCACCATTGGCCCGAGCCTGGGGGCCGAGAACATTGCCAAGGGCTTCAACAGCGTGACCTGGGGTTTCCTGGTGATCGTGGCGTTCATGTGCGTCTATTACGCAATGTTTGGCGTGTTCTCCAGTCTGGCCTTGGGCTTCAACCTGCTGCTGTTGGTGGCGGTGTTGTCTTTGCTGCAGGCCACCCTCACGTTGCCGGGCATGGCCGCGATGGCCCTCGCACTGGGCATGGCGATTGACTCCAACGTGC
>JANQXJ010000196.1 GCA_030729445.1 Limnohabitans sp.
GCCCCTAACCCCGGGCGGACTCCGGTCCAGAACATTTCCACCCGGTTATCCGAACAACGGTCCCCAGCAGACCGATTCGCCACAGGCCAAATCCCATGCATTTGAACGAACTCAAGGCACTCCATGTGTCCGAACTCCTGAAGCAAGCCGACACGCTCGAAATCGAGAACACCGGTCGCATGCGCAAACAGGAGTTGATGTTTGCCATCATCAAAAAACGCGCCAAAGCGGGCGAACAGGTTTTTGCCGATGGCGTGCTGGAAATCCTGCCCGACGGTTTCGGCTTCTTGCGCAGCCCCGATTCCAGCTACACCGCCAGCACCGACGACATCTACATCAGCCCCAGCCAGGTGCGGCGCTTTAACCTGCACACCGGCGACATGATCGAAGGCGAAGTGCGCATCCCCAAAGACGGCGAGCGCTACTTTGCCCTGACCAAGCTCGACAAGGTCAACGACGACCTGCCCGAGAACAACAAACACAAGGTCATGTTCGAGAACTTGACGCCGCTGTTCCCCAAAGAGCAGATGCGTCTGGAGCGTGACATCAAGGGCGAAGAAAACATCACCGCCCGTGTGATCGACATCATCGCGCCCCTGGGCCGCGGCCAGCGTGCCCTGATCGTGGCGCAGCCCAAGTCGGGCAAGACGGTGATGATGCAGCAGATCGCCCACGCCATCACCGCCAACTACCCCGATGTGCACCTGATGGTGCTGTTGGTCGACGAGCGCCCTGAAGAAGTGACCGAGATGCAGCGCAGCGTGCGCGGCGAGGTCATCTCCTCCACCTTTGACGAACCCGCCTCGCGCCACGTGCATGTGGCCGAAATGGTGATCGAGCGTGCCAAGCGCCTGGTGGAACTGAAAAAAGACGTGGTGATCTTGCTCGACTCGATCACCCGCCTGGCCCGCGCCTATAACAACGTGGTGCCCTCTTCGGGCAAAGTGCTCTCGGGTGGTGTGGACGCCAATGCTTTGCAACGCCCCAAGCGTTTCTTTGGTGCGGCCCGCAATGTGGAAGAAGGCGGCAGCTTGACCATCATCGCCACCGCCTTGGTCGACACCGGCAGCCGCATGGACGAGGTGATTTTTGAAGAATTCAAAGGCACCGGCAACTGCGAAATCCACTTGGAGCGCCGTTTGTACGAAAAGCGCGTGTTCCCCGCCATCAACTTGAACCGCAGCGGCACCCGCCGCGAAGAGTTGCTGCTGCAGCCCGAAGTGCTGCAAAAAACCCGCATCTTGCGTCAATTCATGTACAACATGGACGAAATCGAGGCGATGGAGATGGTCTTGAAGAGCATGAAAGCCACCAAGAACAACTCCGAGTTCTTCGACATGATGCGACGCGGCGGCTGATACCCTATAATCGACAGGTTTTGCGGAAAGTGCTCTCAGATAGGCTGAGGAGTGGCTACCGTAGCGAAAGTAAAAGGATTTCCCCATGAAAGACGGCATTCACCCCAACTACCGTGAAGTTTGCTTCCAAGACATGTCCAATGGTTTCAAGTTCGTGACCCGTTCATGCGCTAACACCAAAGAGATGATCACCATGGAAGACGGCCGCGAGCTGCCTTGGTACAAGTTGGACACGACCAGCGAGTCGCACCCTTTCTACACTGGCACGCAAAAGTCGGTGGACAACATGGGTGGCCGCGTGGAGAAATTCCGCAACCGTTTCGGCAAGACCACCGTCATCGCCAAGTAATTCGCGCATTGGTGTTCCCCAGAAGGGCAGCCCGGGCAACCGGCCTGCCCTTTTTGCATGGGCCTTGGCCCACCTGGCTCAACAGCAAGCCAATTTAGCCCCGCTTTTCTATTGATTCGGTCCGGTGAAGTTTGAATTTTTTCTTTGTCATCCCGGCCTTGAGCCGGGATCCAGAATGCGCTGTAGGTCTTTGCGAAAGGCAGTGCTCAACGCTGAATCCCGGGCCTTCGCCCGGGATGACAAAGCGTGACAACAATACAGCCCATTCATACTTCATCGGGCCGGATCAATAAAATGCGAAGTCCAGCGCCCCGCCATTGCCCCGGCTTTTTTCCCTGACCTGACTGCCCTTGTCCCCGTGAACCTGCCCACCCCCGCCATCGTTGCCCAAAGTGCCGTCCGCAGACTGCCGCGCCTGGCTTTGTGGTTGCTGTGTGTGTCCTACGTATTGGCCGGTTTTTGGGGGCGTGCCCCCTGGAAATCGCAAGACCTGGAGTCCTTGGGTTACATGCTGCAACTGGCCCAGCCTGCACTGGGTGAGACGGCCAACTGGTTCAGGCCCAGCTTGCTGGGCCAACACGACCCGCAACTGGCTTTGCTGCCTTATTGGCTGGGCGCAGGTTTGATGAAGTGGGCGCCGCAGGGCTGGGAAGACGTGTTCGCCCGGTTGCCCTTTGTGGGCATGCTTGGCCTGACGCTGGCGGCCACTTGGTACGCCGTTTACGCCCTCGCCCGTCACCCGGCTGCGCAACCTGTGGCTTTTGCTTTTGGCGGCGAGGCCAAACCAAGTGATTACGCCCGCGCCCTGGCCGACGGCAGCCTGCTGGCCTTGCTCGCCTGCCTGGGCCTGGCGCGTCTGGCGCACGAAGCCACGCCCGCGCTCGGCCAACTGTGCTTTGCATCGTTGATTTTTGTAGGCCTGTCCACTTTGCCGCGCTGGCGTGTCAAAAGTGGCTTGGCCGTGGGCCTGGGCATGTTGGGCTTGACGCTTTCAGGTGCGCCCAGCGTGGCGCTTTGGTTGGGCGTGGGAGGATCGCTGATCCGCGCCGTGGCCCCTATTGACCCGGCACAGGGCCGCATGCGCATGCTCGACCTGGGGCTGCTGGCTTTGCTGTGCTTGCTGTGCGTCACCACCGCGGGCGCACTCGATTTGTGGCGCTGGCGCGTCGTGCCACACACCATGGTCGATGTGCACATTTTGGCCAAGCTGATGCTGTGGTTCACCTGGCCGGCCTGGCCTTTGGCCTTGTGGTCTTTGTGGCGCTGGCGAGCACAACTGAGCCAAGCCTGGCGTTACCCGCACCTGGCCTTGCCTTTGTGGTTTGTGGCTGTCACGGTCGGGGCCACTTGGTTGACCGGCTTGTCAGACCGGGCTTTGCTCCTGGCGC
>JANQXJ010000197.1 GCA_030729445.1 Limnohabitans sp.
GAGGCCATGGGGGCCAGCAAGAACTTGATGTCTTCTTGTGTGGTGCCAAAGGCTTGTTGCAGATCGAGCAAAGGCACCTCGGATGCGGGCGCTTGCACAGGGGCCTCGGCCACGTCGTCGAGCTTGATGCGCAGGTTTTCGATCCACTGCTTGTAAGGCTTGGCGCTGGCCAAACCGGCCTTCAACTCTTCGTCGTTGATCATGCGGCCTTGTTCCAGATCGATCAGGAACATCTTGCCGGGCTGCAGACGCCATTTGCGCACGATCTTGCTCTCAGGAATCGGCAGCACGCCGGTCTCGGAGCCCATGATGACCATGTCGTCGTCGGTGATGATGTAGCGCGAAGGGCGCAGGCCGTTGCGGTCGAGCGTGGCGCCGATCTGGCGGCCGTCAGTGAACACGATGGAGGCGGGGCCGTCCCATGGCTCGAGCATGGCAGCATGGTATTCATAGAAGGCCTTGCGGCGCTCGTCCATGGTGGTGTGCTGTTCCCAAGGCTCGGGGATCATCATCATCACGGCCTGGCTGATGGGGTAACCCGCCATCGTCAGCAGTTCCAGGCAGTTGTCGAATGTGGCGGTGTCGGACTGACCTGCGAAGCTGATGGGGTAGAGCTTTTGCAGGTCGGCCGCCAGCACGGGCGAAGACATCACGCCTTCGCGGGCCTTCATCCAGTTGTAGTTGCCTTTGACGGTGTTGATCTCGCCGTTGTGCGCCACATAGCGGTAGGGGTGAGCCAATGGCCATTCGGGGAAAGTGTTGGTCGAGAAACGCTGGTGCACCAGGCCCAAAGCCGAGACGCAGCGCTCGTCTTGCAGGTCCAAATAATAAGTACCGACTTGATCGGCCAACAGCAAGCCCTTGTAGACCGCGGTGCGGCTGGACATGCTGGGGATGTAGTACTCGTTGCTGTGCTTCAGACGCAGGTTCTGGATGGCTGCGCTGGCGGTCTTGCGGATGACATACAGCTTGCGCTCCAAGGCGTCTTGCACGATCACATCGGCGCCACGACCGATGAAGATCTGGCGCATGACCGGCTCTTTTTCGCGCACGGTGGGCGACATGGGCATGTCACGGTTCACCGGCACATCGCGCCAACCCAGCACCACTTGGCCTTCGGCCTTGACGGCGCGTTCGAGTTCTTGCTCACAAGCCATGCGCGAAGCATGCTCTTTGGGCAAGAAGACCATGCCCACACCGTATTCGCCAAAGGGTGGCAGCGCCACGCCTTGCTTGGCCATCTCGTCGCGGTACAGCGCATCGGGCAGCTGAATCAAGATACCGGCACCGTCGCCCATGAGCGCGTCCGCGCCCACAGCACCCCGGTGGTCCAGGTTTTCCAGGATCTTGAGCGCCTGCGTCACGATCGCATGGGTCTTGTGCCCTTTGATGTGGGCCACAAAGCCGACACCACAAGCATCGTGCTCGTTGGCGGGGTCATAAAGACCGGTCGATTGGAAATGTTCTTTTGCACTGGCCGAAGTCATGGGCGCTCCTAAGGGTTTTCACGCAGACCGAAGAGTGTAGTGCACAGCAGCATCCATGCCAAACTTTTTAATTGGGGTCAGATCCCAATTAATTTGGCTTTTGACCTGGCTTTTATTTAATTGGGGACAGATTCAATCAAGGATCTTTTTGGCAGGTCGCCCCGCCTTGCCTGGCACCAAGCGCCGCTGGGTGGCTTGCTGCAAGTCACCCACAAAACCAGCCGAACCCAAAGCCCAGCCCGACAAGGCGCTTTGAGTGAGTTGGTCCTTTTCGCGTTGCGCCAGGCCGGTCTGCACCAGCTCCGCATAAGCGGCTTCGCGAGCGAACGGGGTGTTGCCCAAGCCCCAAAACAGGGCATGCGGCGTCACCAACTTGTCGCTCAACTGCCCAATACAGTGCCTGTGGCTGGACCATTTGAAGTCGGCCGCTTGCCCCACCATGCACGCCCGCACCGGGTTCAAGTCGATGTAGACCATGCAGGCCAAAAGATAGCGCTCACTCTCAATGAGGTTGCTGCGGTAGCGCCCTTCCCACAAAGTGCCGGTGCGCTGGTGCCGCAAATTGAAGTAACGGACATAAGCCCGACCCACCGCCTGCATCATCTGCGGCAGGCCCTCATCAGTCTCAGGAGTGAGCAGCAAATGGAAGTGGTTGTCCATGATCACATACGCATGGATGGCTACCTTGAAAGTTTGCGCGTGCTCTTGCCACAGCGCCAGCAAACGCTCGCGGTCCGCATCGTCGCGCACGATGGCCTGGCGGTCATTGCCGCGCTGGATGACGTGGTGCGGGTAAGCGGCAACGGTGAGGCGAGGTTGGCGGGCCATGGAAACTCCCTGTTTAAGAGCCGCAGTTTAATTGGGATCTGACCCCAATTAATTAACCAATTAACCTGCACAACGCTCCAAAGCCAAGACCGCCAAATGGGCCAAGGCCATTCGCGAGGCGAAAATTGAGCCGCAATGAAGCGTTTGGTGTCTGCTGAGCGCCAGGTCAGACCGCTTCTGATCTGACGACCAGCGGATACCGCCCACCCATCAGCGTCTCCACCCCAAACTCCTGCAGCAGCACCAGCAGGCGCTCGCCGGAGGCGCGTTTCTTCTGGCCGGTGTACTTGGCCAGGATCAGCTCGTTTTTCATGCTGTGCTCCCAGCCCACCAGCTCGGTCACGGTGACCTGGTAGCCCTGTGACTCCAGATACAGGCAGCGCAGCACATTGGTCAGTTGACTGCCCACTTCGCGGGTGTGCAAGGGGTGACGCCACAACTCAGCCAAAGGCGTGCGCTGCAAATTCAGCGCCTTGTTCTGGTTGAGCGCACGGGCCAGCTCGGCCTGGCAGCAAGGCACCAGCACCATGTACTTGGCTTTCTTTTGCAAGCCAAAGGCAATCGCGTCGTCGGTGGCGGTATCGCAGGCGTGCAGCGCGGTGACCACGTCGATCTGCGCGGGCAATTCGTCGCTTTGTGTGGATTCGGCCACACTGACATTCAAAAAGCGCATGCGCTCAAAACCCAGCTTCTGGGCCAGCGTTTTGGACGACTCCACCAGCTCGCTGCGCGTTTCGATGCCGTAGATCGTGCCTTGACCCAGCGCCTTGAAAAAC
>JANQXJ010000198.1 GCA_030729445.1 Limnohabitans sp.
TGTCGTCCCAACGCTTGCCGTCGCGGCGGCATTCGATGCGGGCGCTCGATGCCGTCTCTAAAAAGCTCACCAACGCAATCACCATGGCAGGCACCCACAATTGGTTGATCGTGTCCAAGCCGGGCCAGGCAGGCCAATAAAAGTCGGGCAGGCCCGAGGGCAGCAGTCCGACGACGGCGCCATGGTCCTGGTAATCGGTGGCATAAGCGATGGCCGAGGCGAGGGCCATGACCATCATGATGCCGGGCCAGCGCGGCTTGAAGTGCCGCAGCAGCAAAAGCACGGCCAAGCTGCCCAGGCCAAACAACGCGGGCCAACTGCTCAGCCAAGCAGGCCAGGTTTGCACGTCCCAACTCCAGGCCTTGACCCCCAACAAACCGGGCACTTGCGAGGCCATGATGAGCAAAGACGCGGCTTGGGTGAAGCCCGTCATCACCGGGGCGCTGACCAGGTTGATGAGCCAGCCGTAATGTCCAAGTCCCAGCAGCAGCTGTATGGCGCCCGACAGCAGCGACAACCACACCGCCAGCGCCACCCATTCGGGGGAGCCCGGCTCGGCCATGCCCGTGAGTGAGGCACTGATCAGCACGCAGGTGAGCGCCGCCGGGCCCACCGACAAGCGGTTGGCGCTGCCAAACAGCACCGCCAGCAAAGCGGGGATCAGGCAGGTGTAGAGCCCGGTGACCAAGGGCATGCCAGCCAGACCCGCGTAGGCCACGGCCTGCGGGATCATGACCAACGCCACCGTCAAGCCCGCCAGCACCTCGGTGCGGGCCAAAGTGCCTGTTAAACGGGGCCATTGGCGGAAAGTCAAAAAACGTTGCATGTCAGGCATGCCCGATCTTAGCCGCCGGGGCCTCAGCGCTGGGGCATGTCTTTGACCGAGTAGCCCAAGCTGATGGTCGCGTCTTCGGGGATGGCGGGCACCGTGGCGTCCCACGCCTCCCAAGCGTGGCGCATGGCGTTAAGGCGGGCAGGTTCGCGCTGGGCCAGGTTGGCCCGCTCGCGTTCGTCCGCCGGGAGGTTGAACAAATAGTCGTGGCCGTCCACCCGCAGGTATTTGTAGTTGCCCAAACGCAGTGCGCGTTGGCCCCGGTGGTTCATGCGCCAGTACAAGGGTCGCTCGAACTGGTGCTGGGCGTCGCGCAGCACAGGCAGCATGGACACGCCGTCAAAGGGCAAGTCATCCTGGGCTTTGGCCCCCGCCAACTCCACCATGGTGGCCGACCAGTCCATGGTCATGCAGTGCTGCGTGGAGGTGCCGCCGGGTGCGATCACGGCGGGCCAGTGCGCGATCCAAGGCACGCGGATACCGCCTTCGGTCAGGTCCATCTTGCCGCCCACCAAAGGCCAGTTGTCGCTGAAACGCTCGCCGCCGTTGTCGCTGGTGAAGACGATCAGGGTGTTGTCGAGCTGCCCTGTCTTTTTGAGCGCGTCCACCACCCAGCCAATGCCCTCGTCCATGTGGTGGATCATGCGGTGGTAGGTGTGGATGTTGCCGCCGTGCAGATGGAAAAGGTTGTCTTTGACCTCTTGGGCCAGCGCATGGTCTTCGCGGGTTTCCCAGGGCCAGTGCGGCGCGGTGTAGTGCAGGCTCAAAAAGAAGGGGGTGCCTTGCGCAGCGCCCGGGGCCATGCGGTTCACAAAGTCCACCGCTTTGTTGGAGATCAAGTCGGTCAAGTAGCCGTCTTCGTGTTTTTCCTCTTCGTTGGTGTAGAGGTCGTGTGTGCCGTTGTTGCTGGCATGGGTGAAGTAATCCACCCCGCCAGACATGGGGCCAAAGAACTCTTCGTAGCCCGATTTGATGGGGCTGAAGTGGGGTGGGTAGCCCAGGTGCCACTTGCCAATCAAGGCGGTGCGGTAGCCGCTGGCCTTGAGCAGCGAGGGCAGTGTGGGGTGTTCGGGCGGCAGGCCCAGCACGGCGCTGCCTTTGCTCTTGCTGTTGATGGGTTCGTCGGCCCCGCCGCGCAGGCGGTATTGGTAGCGGGCGGTCATGAGCGCAAAGCGGGTGGGCGAGCACACGGGCGAGTTGGCATAACCTTGTGTGAACTTCAGACCACCTGCAGCCAACTGGTCGAGGACGGGCGATACCTTGCCGAACTTCGCGTCACGGCCGCCGTAGCAGCCCAGATCGGCAAAGCCGAGGTCATCGGCCACGATGAAGATGATGTTGGGGCGTTGCGTCATGGGGAGCTGTGTGTTGATATCAGTCCAGTTGCACGCCGGTGGCCTTGATGGGTTTTTCCCAGCGGTTCAGATCGGCTTTTTGCGCAGCAGCCAATTCGGCGGAGCTCGAGCCAATGGGTTCGTAGCCCAGCTTGACCATTTTTTCTTTCATGGCCGGTTGGCGGGCCATCTTCATCATGGCTTTTTCCAGACGGCTGAGCGCCTCGGCAGGCAGGCCTGCAGGGCCGTACATGGCAAACCAGGCAGTGGCTTCCATGTTGACCCCAGACTCTTGGAGGGTGGGCACCTCGGGTACTTGCGCATCGCGTTGTGCGCCCGTCACGGCGATGATGCGCACTTTGCCCGCGCGGTGCAGCTCGGCGGTTTCCGAGACCACGTCAAACTTATAGCCGATGTGACCACCCACCAAGGCGTTGTTGGCCGGTGCACCGCCCTGGAAGGGGATGTGGTTGAGCGGGATGCCTGCTGACTGCTCCAGCAACACGCCCATGAAGTGTGGCAAGGTGCCTGCACCGGGTGTGCCGTAGCTGGCTGAAGCCGGGTCGGATTTGGCTTTGGTCGCCATCTCGGCCACGTTTTTCACGTTGCTGGCAGGGCCGGAGACCACACCAAACTGAAAGCGGGCGATTTGCGAAATGGGCGTGAAGTCTTTCACCGCGTCGTAGCCGAGGTTTTTGTAAACGTGCGGGAACAGCACCATCGGGCCACTGGGCAAAATGATCACGGTTTGGCCATCGGGTTTGGCCGTTTTGGTCATGTTCAGGGCGATGCGACCGCCAGCGCCGGGTTTGTTTTCCACCACGATGGTGCCAAAGTCGTCGCGCAGTGCATCGGCCACCATGCGGGCCAGCACATCGGCTGAACCCCCTGGTGGAAAGCCCACCAAAATTTTGAGTGGGGGTTTCTCTTGGGCCTGCAAGCTGGGCGTTAAAACGGCCAGTGAGAGAGCCGCCAAGCCTAGAGCCCTGCGGGTCAACTGTTGAATGTTGTTCATGGATGTCTCCTGGTGAGTGGTCGCAAGATAGCCGATATCCGGATCCACAAGACCACAATGTAGAGTCTTCAGTGACAATTGTTCTAATCAATCATTCCCCCTGAAAACCCTGATGCCCTTGTCTCCGTCCCAACGCTTGGCCTCCATTGACGACCTGCTGCTCTACCGTTTGGGCCGCTTGTCTGCCACGGCGGGAGCTCTGGTGGTGCGGCTGTGTGAAGGGGGATACGGCATCACGCGCCGGGAGTGGGCGGTGGTGGCGCAGTTGTATGAAAACGGTGCATTACCCCCTTCGGTACTGGCCGAGCGCATGCACCGTGACCGCGCTCGCACCTCTCGCACCTTGACGGCCTTGGTCAAAAAACAACTCGTGATGCGCACGGTCACGCCCGCTGATCGGCGCAGTGCCCGGGTGGAGCTGACACCTGTTGGGCGACAGCTGTACGACCAACTGATGCCAAGTATTCAGGCCATCAATGGCCAGATTTTGAGTGCCTTGCGTGCCGACGAGGTGGTCCTGTTTGACGATGTCCTCGCGCGTTTGCAGGCGCGTGCCCAAAGGCTGGTCACTGAGCTCGATCCCCATTGGCCAAGAGCGAATCGCCGGCGCGGCTTGATAGCGCGGAGTCCGTTATGAGGGTTTGGGTATTGGCCTGTTTTTTGTTATTCGGGCTGGGGAGTGTTTTTGCACAACAGGCCCAGTTAACCAACCAAGCCAAGGCCGAGGTCTGGACTGGATGGGTCAGCTGGGTGATGGACGGCGACACGGTCTTGGTGGTGCGCCCGAACCAGCAAGAACCGGTCAAGTTGCGCCTCGATGCCGTGGATGCCCCTGAAACATGCCAGTCTGGTGGTGCAGCGGCGCGTGACGCCATGATCGCGCTGGCGTTACGTAAGCCAGTGCAGGTTCAGCCGCTGGGGCACGACAGTTATGGGCGGGACATCGGCCGCTTGTCGGTGGATGGGGTGGATTTGGGCGCTGAAATGGTGCGCTCTGGCATGGCTTGGGCTTACCGATTTCGAACGGGCAGGGGACCGTATGCCGCTTTGCAGCGCCAAGCGCAAAAGGAAAAGCGAGGTGTGTTTGCCGGGCGCGAGGAGCCCATGTCACCGGCTTTGTTCAGGAAGTTCAACGGGCGCTGTCCGACCAACTGATCATGTTGGCTTTGGCGCGATTGATCCGGCAGTTCAGTCCCGGTGGGCCGCGCACACCGGGCAATCCGGGTTGCGCTGCATGCGGATGTCGGTCCAAGACAGCTCGCGCCCGTCGAGCATGAGCAAACGCCCGGCCATGTGGCTGCCCATGCCGCTCAGAATCTTGAGGGCTTCGGCCGCTTGCACCGTGCCGATGATGCCCACCAGCGGTGCGAACACGCCCATGGTGGCGCAACGGGTTTCTTCGGGCAGCTGCTCGGGCGGGAAGATGCAGGCGTAACAAGGCGCATCGGCCTGCGTGCTGTCAAACACCGAAACCTGTCCGTCCATGCGGATGGCCGCGCCAGAGACCAAGGGCTTGCGGTGCACCACGCAGGCTTTGTTCACGGCTTGGCGGGTTTCAAAGTTGTCGCAGCAGTCGATCACCACATCGGCTTGGGCCACCAAGGTGTCCAGCAGGGCAGCATCTGCGCGTTGGGTGACAGGGGTGACACGCACATCGGGGTTGATCTGGGCAATGGCGCTGCGCACCGATTCGGCTTTGTACTGACCCACCCGGTCCAGGGTGTGGGCAATTTGGCGCTGCAAGTTGGTGGCGTCCACCTCGTCGTGGTCGACCATGGTGATGTGGCCCACGCCTGCGCTGCCCAGGTACAGGCTGACCGGCGAGCCCAGACCGCCTGCACCGATGATGAGGGCATGCGAAGCCAGGAGCTTTTCCTGACCGTCAATGCCCAATTCGTTGAGCAGGATATGCCGCGAATAGCGCAGCAGCTGCGTGTCATCCATGGGCAGTCTTTTTCAGCCGCTTGCGCTCAGTCTTTCTTATCGACTTTGCGCTCGGCCAAGGTGGTGCTGGCTTTGACGGGTTGGCCTTTGAGTTGCTTGATGGCTTGGGCCAGCTGGAAGTCCTTGTCGGAGCCAAACTCGGGCAAACGGCGCTCGGCTAAGGGTTTTTTGGATTCTTCTTCCAGCTTTTTCATGGCTTCTTCACGCGCCTGTTCGCGGGCCGGGTCTTTTTTCTCTTCGGCTTCCTTGCCGTTGGAGAGGTGCTTTTGCAGGTCCGCTTCACGGGTGCGCAGCGCAGCAAAAACGTTGCCGTTTTCGGTCTCATCCAGCATCACATCGGGCACGATGCCTTTGGCTTGGATGGCGCGGCCTGTTGGCGTGTAGTAGCGGGCGGTGGTGATTTTGAGGGCGGTGTCAGGGCCCAGCTGGCGCACGGTCTGCACCGAGCCTTTGCCAAAAGTCTGGCTGCCCATGAGGGTGGCGCGTTTGTAGTCTTGCAAGGCACCGGCCACGATCTCGCTGGCCGAGGCCGAACCTTCGTTGACCAGCACCACCAAAGGCACTTTTTTCAGTGCACCGCCCGTGGCCTGCGTCATGCGGGTGATGGGGTCGTTGCTGCTGTTGCGCCGCCAGAACTGGGGCGAAGCCTTGTAGGTGAATTGGCTCTCGGCCAATTGGCCGTTGGTGGTGACCACCGTGACGTTTTCGGGCAAGAAGGCCGCAGACAGGGCCACAGCCGCGTCCAGCAAGCCGCCCGGGTCGTTGCGCAAGTCCAGCACCAGGCCCTTGAGCTGAGGGTCTTGCTTGTACATGTCTTCGATCTTGCGGGCAAAGTCTTCGACAGTGCGCTCCTGGAACTGGGATACGCGGATCCAGCCGTAACCCGGTTCGATGAGTTTGGACTTGACCGATTGGGTCTTGATTTCTTCGCGGATGATGGTGACTGGGAAGGTGCGGTTCTCATCTTTACGGAAAACGGTGAGCACCACTTTGGTCTTGGGCTCGCCGCGCATGCGCTTGACCGCATCGCTGAGCGACAAGCCTTTGAGGGGGGTGTCGTCGACTTTGGTGATCAGGTCATTGGTTTTGAGGCCGGCCCGGTCTGCCGGGGAGCCTTCGATGGGGCTGACGATTTTGACCAAGCCATCTTCTTGGCTGATTTCGATGCCCACGCCAACAAAACGGCCTGATGTGCCCTCTGAGAATTCTTTGAAACTTTTCTTATCGAAATACTGTGAATGCGGATCCAGGCTGGCCACCATGCCAGAGATGGCCTCGGTGATCAGTTTTTTCTCGTCCACCGGTTCGACGTAGTCGCTTTTGACCATGCCGAAAACAGCCGCCAATTGCTGCAGCTCTTCCAGCGGCAGCGGGGCCATGTTGCCGCGAGCCACGGTTTGCAGCGATACGGTGGTGAGGGCACCGGCCAAAGCGCCAATGCTGAGCCATCCAACGATCTTGAGTTTATGTCCCATTTTGCGTGTGCAAGTGCAGTGAAATTCGAACCAATATACACCCGCAAGCCCCGTGCCGTGGGGCTTGGCTTGTAATTTCCTGTAAAAGGCGTGGCGGGATCAGGCTTTGCCTTGGCTTGCCACTGCGGCAGCGGCTTTGGCCGCCGCTTCGGCGTCACCCAAGTAATAGTGGCGAATAGGACGGAGGTCTTTGTCCAATTCATACACCAAAGGAATGCCGTTGGGGATGTTCAGGTGCACGATGTCGGTCTCGGAGATGCCGTCCAAATATTTGATCAGAGCGCGGATGGAATTGCCGTGTGCAGCGATCAAGACACGCTTGCCCGCCAGAATGCTGGGGGCAATGCTGTCGTTCCAAGCCGGCAGCACGCGGGCCACGGTGTCTTTTAGACATTCGGTCAAGGGCACCACGGCCGGATCGGTGTAGCGGCGGTCGCTGCGCTCGCAGCGGGGGTCGCTCGCTTCTAAGGCGGGCGGCGGGGTGTCGTAGCTGCGACGCCAGACCAGCACCTGCTCGTCGCCAAACTCTTTGGCCATGTCGGCTTTGTTGAGCCCCTGCAGGGCCCCGTAGTGGCGCTCGTTCAGGCGGTAGTCCTTGACCACGGGCAGCCAGGTGCGGTCCATCTCGTCGAGGGTGTACCAGAGGGTGTGGATGGCTCGCTTGAGCACCGAGGTGTAGCACAGGTCAAAGTCCCAACCTTCGTCTTTAAGCAGTTGCCCGGCCGACATGGCTTGGCTCACTCCCGTGGGGGTCAGGTCCACATCGGTCCAGCCGGTGAAGCGGTTTTCCAGATTCCAAGTGGATTCGCCGTGGCGAATGAGAACAAGTTTGTACATGGGTCAAAGGTGCCGCAACAAGGGGCACAGAGGGTGGGTGAAACAAAGGTTGAGCCCATCATTTTAGAATCGGTGCTGGCTGGCCTTTGATCGGGCCTTTGTTTTTTTGCCTCTAAAGGTCTGATTCGTGAATTTTCTTCTTGATAACTGGATGTTGCTGGCCATGGCGCTGGCTTCGGGTTTGGCTTTGCTTTTGCCGGTGTTGAGCAAGGGCAGTGGCGTGGATCCCCAAGCCATGGTGCAACTGATGAACCGCGACAAAGCGGTGGTCATTGACGTGTGTGAACCCGATGAATTTGCCCGTAGCCATGTGATTGGCGCCAAAAATTTGCCCTTAGGCCAATTGGAGGACAAGTTGTCGCAGGTCGTCAAAAACAAGTCGACCCACGTCATCATGGTGTGCCAAGTGGGCGCACGATCGGCGCGGGCTGCAGCAACGGCACGCAAACTCGGTTACGAGAACGTGCAGTCCCTCTCGGGCGGTCTACGCGCCTGGACCGCGGCCAGCATGCCCACCGAGAAATCCTGAACTCGTTATTGACCCATTTCCCACCGCATTGCCACAAGGAACCCCTATGAGCGCCGTCAAGATGTACACCACCGCTGTTTGCCCTTACTGCGTGAGAGCCAAACAAATTCTCAAGTCCAAAGGTGTCGAGCAGATCGAGGAAATCCGTATCGATACCGACACTGCTCAGCGAGATCACATGATGCAAATCACCGGACGCCGCACAGTGCCTCAGATTTTCATCGGCCAGACCCATGTGGGCGGTTGTGATGACCTGATGGCGCTGGACGCCAAAGGTGGTTTGCTGCCCTTGCTTCAAGCAGCCTGAGGCCAAGCCGTGCTGTCAGGGTTTTCACAAGCCTTGGCCGCTCTGAGCTTCGGCTTTCATCGCTGATAATTGACAGACTTTCTATTTTTCAGGCCCGTTTGATTTCGGCGCCACCCTTTCAAAGATTTATCCATGACCGATACCGCTGTCACCCCAAGCCCAGAAGCTCAAGCCCCTGTTTTCCAGATTCAGCGTGTTTACCTGAAAGAGGCTTCGCTGGAGCAACCCAATTCGCCCGCCATCTTGCTCGACCAACAACAACCCAGCGTGGACATCCAGTTGGGCGTGGAAGCCACACCCGTTGCCGAGGGCGTTTTTGAGGTCTGTGTGACGGCGACCGTCCACACCAAAATTGCCGACAAGACCGTGTTCTTGGTCGAGTGCAAGCAAGGTGGCATTTTCGAAATCCGCAACCTGCCCGAAGACCAGATGGGTCCTGTGATGGGCATTGCTTGCCCGCAAATCGTGTACCCCTACCTGCGTGGCAATGTGGCCGATCTGATCACCCGTGCGGGCTTCCCGCCGGTGCACTTGGCCGAGATCAACTTCCAGGCCATGTACGAGCAGCAACAAGTTCAGCAAGCCGAGCAGGCCGCTGCGATCACACAGTAAGCAGAACCCGAGGTTCAGCCGGACCATGCACATCACCCTCATTGGTGCCGGCGCTTGGGGCACCGCCATGGCATTGGCGGCGGCCCGTCATTCTGGCGGGCACACCGTCACTTTGCACGCCCGTGACGCTGAGCAGGCAGATGCCTTACGCACGCAAAAGCAAAATGCCCGTTACCTGCCGGGCGTCGATTTGCCTGATTCGATCGAGATTTCATCGGCTCCGTTGGCCTCATTGTTGTCGGCTTCTTCCGACTGCAACCTTTGGGTCATCGCCACGCCCATGGCGGGTTTGCGGGCCACCCTCACGGCCATGGCCAATGTGAAAGCACCTGTTGCTTGGTTGTGCAAGGGCCTGGAGTCGGGCACGGGGCTGATGCCGCACGAGGTGCAGGCCCAAGCGGCCCCGCACCTGAAAGCGGGCGCTTTGAGTGGCCCCAGCTTCGCCTTGGAAGTGGCGCGTCAGCAGCCCACCGCCCTTGTGGCCGCCAGTGCACACGCCCCCGTGCGTGACGCTTTGGTGCAGGCTTTTCATGGTCCGGCTTTGCGCGTCTACGCGCAAAGCGACATCGTGGGCGTGGAGGTGGGGGGCGCCGTGAAAAACGTGTTGGCCATCGCTACGGGATTGTGCGACGGCTTGCATCTTGGCCTCAACGCACGTGCTGCGCTCATCACACGTGGTTTGGCCGAGATGACACGCTTGGGGCTGGCGCTGGGTGCACACAGCGACACGTTCATGGGTTTGTCTGGCTTGGGTGACCTGGTGTTGACGGCCACGGGTGAACTCAGCCGCAACCGCAGAGTCGGTTTGTTGCTGGCCCAAGGCCAGTCGCTGGATCAGGCGGTGACATCGCTGGGACATGTGGCCGAGGGGGTGTACAGCGCCCGTACCGTCATGCAACGTGCTTGCGCCCTAGGTGTCGACATGCCGATCACCGAGGCGGTGGTGGCTTTGCTCGATGCGCGTTTGAGTCCCCGTGAGGCGGTTATGGCCTTGATGGGGCGCGACCCCAAGGGCGAATTTGACTGATCCGCCATGAACAAGACCGCACGCCAAGCCCCTCTGAGATCGTCCTCTGTTATTCAAAAGCCTACCGTGATGCAACGCTTGTGGCGTTTGCTGGAGGGCTTTGACGGGCCTTTGGCCTTTGCTGTCTTTTTGCTCGCCTGCTTGGGCATGTTGATCATGTATTCCTCAGGCTATGACCACGGCACCCGCTTTGTCGACCATGGCCGCAACATGTTGATTGCCGGATTCATCATGTTTGTGGTGGCGCAGATTCCACCCTCCAAGCTGATGGCCTGGGCAGTTCCGATCTATACCGTTGGTGTGATTTTGCTGGTGGCCGTCGCCATTTTTGGCATCACCAAAAAAGGTGCAAGGCGCTGGATCAACCTCGGGGTCGTGATCCAACCCAGCGAGATCCTGAAAATCGCTTTGCCCCTGATGCTGGCCGCTTGGTTCCAGAAACGTGAGGGGCAGTTGCGGTCCTTTGACTTTGCGGTGGCGTTGTTGATTTTGGGCATCCCCGTGTTGTTGATCTTGCAGCAGCCCGATCTGGGGACTTCATTGCTGGTGTTGGCTGCTGGCTTGGCCGTGATTTTTTTTGCGGGGCTCAAGTGGCGCTGGATTTTGCCGCCGGTTGCTTTGGGTGTGGTGGGCATCGTGGTGCTGGTGATCATGGAGCCCAGCCTGTGCCAGCCTGATGTGGATTGGCATGTGCTGCGCGAGTACCAGCGCCAAAGGGTGTGCACCTTGCTGGATCCGGGCCGAGACCCGTTGGGCAAGGGCTTTCACATCATTCAGGGCATGATTGCTATTGGCTCGGGCGGTTTCTGGGGCAAGGGCTTTATGCAGGGCACACAAACCCACCTGGAGTTCATTCCCGAGCGCACCACCGACTTCATTTTTGCGGCCTTGGGGGAAGAGTTCGGCTTGTTGGGTGGCCTGGTGTTGCTGGCTTGCTTTTTCTTCTTGATTTACCGGGCCCTGGTCATCGCCATGCAGGCCCCCACCTTGTTCAGCCGTTTGCTGGCGGGCAGCATGGCCATGATTTTTTTCACTTACGCCTTCGTGAACATGGGCATGGTCAGCGGCATCTTGCCGGTGGTGGGCGTGCCCTTGCCTTTCATCAGTTACGGCGGCACGGCCATGGTCACGTTGGGGCTGGCGCTGGGCATCCTGATGTCGATTGCCAAGTCCAAACAACTGGTGCAAACATGAAGCCTTCAAGCGCGGTGGCGGTGGTCGGTGCAGGCAATATGGGCGGCGCCATGTTGGCTCGCTTGTGCGATTTGGGGTGGTCAGTGGCCGTGAATGACACCGATGCACGGGCGCACGCCAAAGCCGTGGCGCTGGGGGCAGTGCCTTGCAATTCGGCCGGGCAGGCTGCACAGGTCTTGGCGCCCCAAGGTGTGTTGCTGGTCGCGGTGGTCGATGCGGCACAAACCGATTCGGTGCTGTGGGGCGAGGGAGGTGCGGGAGCGCACTTGCGGCCTGGCCAGTGTGTGATGCTGTGCCCGACCTTGGGGCCTGCCACGGTCGAGTTGCAGGCCAAGCGTTTGGCGCTGCAGGGCGTTGATTGTATGGACGCGCCCATGTCTGGCGGCCCCTTGCGAGCCCGAGAGGGCTGCATGAGCCTGATGGTGGCATGTTCGGATGCCGTTTGGACGCGCCACCAGAACTTGCTCAACGCGTTGAGCGACCAAGTCTTTCATGTAGGCACCCGGGCGGGTGATGGGGCACGCACCAAACTGGTCAACAACCTGCTGGCGGCTGTGAATTTGGCCGGCGCTGCCGAGGCCATGGCACTGGCCGAACGCTTGGGCCTGGCACCGGCGGCCACGCTGTCCGTGATCGAAGCCTCCAGTGGGCAAAGCTGGATCGGCTCGGACCGCATGCGCCGTGCGCTGGCCGGTGACCTGGCGCCTCGCGCCCATGTGAGTTTGTTGGCCAAGGACACGGGCCTGGCCCTGCAGGCCGCCGAAGAGGTGGCGTTTGACCCCCCTTTGGGCCGAATCGCCCGCGAACTGTTTGCCCAAGCGCTGCAGCAGGGTTGGGCTGACCTCGACGACGCGGCTTTGCTGCAACTCATGCGCCAGCGCTGAGCGGCCCCTTTTGCTTTGCAAGTGCAGACCTGGGTCTGTGACTTGACTCTCCAAGCTCGGCAAGGGTCTTGATCCGTGCCTACAATGACCCCATGATTTCACGCGAACCCACCATCGAACGCTTGGCCACGGCCCGATCCCTCTTGCTCGAGCCTTTTGGACTGGATGAAACCCACCTGAGCCGAGCGCTGGCCGCCATCAAGGCCCACGCTGTGGACGACGCCGACTTGTACTTTCAGTACACCCGCTCCGAAGGCTGGAGCCTGGAAGAGGGCATCGTCAAGACCGGCAGCTTCAGCATCGACCAAGGTGTGGGCGTGCGGGCCGTGTCGGGCGAAAAAACCGCCTTCGCCTACTCGGACGACATCTCCGAAGCCTCTTTGATGGACGCGGCCATGACGGTGCGTACCATCGCCCAGGCCACACAAAACAAGCGCATCAAGGTGCCCGCCCGCAAGGTGTCGGCCAGCCGCTCGCTCTACCCCTCGCTGGACCCCATGTCCACCCTGGACAGCACGGCCAAGGTGAATTTGCTGGGGCGTGTGGAAAAAATTGCTCGAGCCAAGGACCCGCGTGTGGTGCAGGTCATGGCGGGTCTCGCCACCGAATACGATGTGGTCATGGTGGCCCGCGCCGACGGCACCTTGGCGGCTGACGTGCGCCCCTTGATCCGCCTGTCGGTCACGGTGATCGCCGAGCAAAACGGCCGCCGCGAAGTGGGCAGCAGTGGCGGCGGTGGCCGCTTTGGCTTGGCCTACTTTGACGATGGCATGGTCGAGAGCTATGTGCAAGAAGCCGTCTCGGCCGCACTGATCAACCTCGAAGCCCGCCCCGCACCCGCAGGCGAGATGACGGTGGTGCTGGGCAATGGCTGGCCTGGCGTGCTGCTGCACGAAGCCGTGGGTCATGGGCTGGAGGGCGACTTCAACCGCAAGGGCTCAAGCGCCTTCAGCGGTCGCATCGGCCAGCGCGTGGCGGCCAAAGGCGTCACGGTGCTCGACGACGGCACCATCGCCGATCGCCGGGGTTCGTTGAACGTGGACGACGAAGGCCATGCCAGCCAAAAGAACGTTTTGATCGAAGACGGCATCCTGCGCGGGTACATCCAAGACGCGATGAACGCCCGCCTGATGGGCGTCAAACCCACGGGTAACGGCCGCCGCGAGAGCTACGCCCATGTGCCCATGCCGCGCATGACCAACACCTACATGTTGGGCGGCGACAAAAGCGCCGAAGAAATCGTGGCCAGCATCAAAAAGGGCCTGTACGCCACCAACTTCGCGGGCGGGCAGGTGGACATCACCAGCGGCAAGTTTGTGTTCTCGGCCAGCCAAGCGTATTGGGTGGAAAACGGCAAGATCCAATACCCCGTCAAAGGCGCCACACTGATCGGCAGCGGCCCCGAGTCGCTCAAGAAGATCAGCATGATCGGCAACGACATGAAGCTCGACTCGGGTGTGGGCACCTGCGGCAAGGAAGGCCAGAGCGTGCCGGTGGGCGTGGGCCAACCGACGCTGCGCATCGACGGTCTCACCGTGGGTGGCACGGCCTGATGCGCCTGTTCGGGTTTGCTCTTGGGCGTGTCTGTCAGGAAGTGTCATTAACCTGTGATACATTGCAACACATGTCTTTGCGCACCGCTTTTTACTTTTTTTATTTTTGGTTCTCAGTCCCCGGCGGACGAGAGGCGAGCGCATAAGCACCCGAACATCTCGACACATACCGCCGGAGCCCCAAAGCCCGGCGGTTTTTTTTCACCTGTTTTTTTCAATCTGAGGAGTCCACGATGAACGCCAAAACCGCAGCCCCTGAAAGCTGGTATCCGAATGCCGCAGACCGCAAAGGCCAGACCGACGACGAACGCATCAAGGACATCACTGTGCTCCCGCCTCCAGAACATTTGATTCGCTTTTTTCCGATTGCCGGCACGGCCACGGAAACCCTGATTTCCCAAACCCGCCAATCGATCGCCAAGATCGTGCACGGCCAAGACGACCGCCTGCTGGTCGTCATTGGCCCTTGCTCGATCCACGATCCAGCTGCAGCCCTCGACTACGCCCGCCGCCTGAAGCCTCTGCGTGAAAAATACGCCGACACGCTGGAGATCGTGATGCGTGTGTACTTCGAAAAGCCTCGTACCACTGTGGGCTGGAAGGGCCTGATCAACGACCCCTACCTGGACGAGAGCTACCGCATCGACGAAGGCCTGCGCATCGCACGCCAGTTGCTGATCGAGATCAACCGCCAGGGCCTGCCCGCAGGCAGCGAGTTCCTCGATGTGATTTCGCCCCAGTACATCGGCGACCTGATCAGCTGGGGCGCCATTGGTGCCCGCACCACCGAGAGCCAGGTGCACCGCGAGCTGGCTTCGGGCCTGTCTGCGCCCATCGGCTTTAAAAACGGCACTGACGGCAACATCAAGATCGCGACCGACGCGATTCAGGCCGCAGCCCGTGGCCATCACTTTTTGTCGGTCCACAAAAACGGCCAAGTTGCGATCGTGCAGACGCAAGGCAACAAGGACTGCCATGTGATTTTGCGCGGCGGCAAAGCGCCCAACTACGACGCTGAAAGCGTGGCCGCTGCTTGCAAGGAGCTCGAAGCTGCCAAGTTGCCTGCTACTTTGATGGTGGACTGCAGCCACGCCAACAGCAGCAAAAAGCACGAGCGCCAGATTGACGTGGCCAAGGACATCGCAGCGCAGATCAGCGGCGGCTCACGTCAGGTGTTCGGTGTCATGGTCGAAAGCCACCTGAAAGACGGTGCCCAGAAGTTCACACCCGGCCAGCACGATGTGGCGAACCTGACCTACGGCCAGAGCATCACCGACGCCTGCATTGGCTGGGACGACAGCGAAGGCGTGTTGCAGGTGCTGTCGGATGCGGTGAAGGCGCGTCGGGCTGGCTGATTGATATCCAGGCTCGACATTTGAATGCCTTGTGGGCTGCCCGCCCACAAGGCCGAATGCGTGCATCGCCTCAACGCATGGATTCGCGAGCAATGGTCCGCTCCCACACAAAGGCGGCGTGTCAGTTCCTTGCCAACGCTTCCAGCAGCTTGGTGTGAATCCCACCAAAGCCGCCGTTGCTCATGCACAGCAAGTGGTCGCCGGGCTGAACTTGCGCCAGTACCTGTGCAATCACCTCGTCTATGTTGGCGCCCACCTGCGCTTTTCTACCCATAGGTTCAAGAGCAGCGGTTGCGTCCCAGCCCAGACCGCCTGAGTGGCAAAAAGCCAGATCGGCTTCTTCCAGACTCCAGGGCAGCTGGGCTTTCATGGTGCCGAGCTTCATGGTGTTGCTGCGTGGCTCAAAAATCGCCAGGATGCGGGCTGGGCCCACCTGCCGGCGCAGGCCGTTGACGGTGGTGCGGATGGCGGTGGGGTGGTGTGCGAAGTCGTCGTACACGGTGATGCCGTTCACTGTGCCACGCACCTCCATGCGGCGTTTGACGTTTTCAAAGGTGGCCAGGGCTTTCGCCGCCACAGCAGGGCTCACGCCGACATGTTCGGCGGCCGCGATGGCCGCCAGTGCATTGAGCTGGTTGTGCACGCCGCCAATGGCCCATTGCACTTCGGCCACGGTTTGGCCAGCCTGCAAGACCTGAAACTGCGAGGGTTCGCCATCGGCCACAAAGTCGCTCACGGTGGATCCAAATGTGCGCACTTCGCTCCAGCAGCCTTGCGCCAGCACGCGCGTCAGGCTTTC
>JANQXJ010000199.1:0-1724 GCA_030729445.1 Limnohabitans sp.
GACAACCGCATGGTGCTGTCGTTGTCCAAGGCCATGTGATTTAACTGCTACCAACCAACCAAGGAGCCATCATGAAACTGGTGACCGCCATCATCAAACCCTTCAAGCTGGACGAGGTGCGTGAAGCACTCTCGGGCATCGGCGTTCAGGGCATTACCGTGACCGAAGTCAAAGGCTTCGGCCGTCAAAAGGGCCACACCGAGCTGTACCGCGGTGCGGAATATGTGGTCGACTTTTTGCCCAAAGTAAAGATTGAAGCCGCCGTGTCCGATGACCTGGTCGAGCGCGTGATCGAAGCCGTCGAGGCGGGTGCTCGCACCGGCAAGATTGGCGACGGCAAGATCTTTGTGTACGACCTCGAACAAGTGGTTCGCATCCGTACCGGTGAAACCGGGGCCGAAGCCCTTTGATGGATCAGAAAGAGAGTCAAAAATGAAAAAACTGTTTGTCTCACTGGCCTTAGGCCTGAGTTTGTTGGTGTCTGGCACGCTAGCGCTGGCCCAGACCTCAGCTGCCACCGATACCCCTGCAGCCGTGACTGCGCCGGCTGCGGCCGATGCCGCACCTGCTGCCGCTGCACCTGCAGCCGAAGCGGCTGCGGCCGCGATCAAGGAAACCGTCGACAAGGGCGACGTCACCTGGATGATGATCTCCACCGTGTTGGTCATCATGATGGTCATCCCTGGCCTGGCGCTGTTTTACGGCGGCTTGGTGCGCAGCAAGAACATGCTGTCGGTGCTGATGCAGGTCATGGTGGTGTTTTCGCTGATCTCGGTGTTGTGGGCCGTTTACGGCTACAGCTTGGCGTTTGGCGGCGAGGGCCTGATCTACGGCAACTTTGACAAGTTGTTCCTCAAAGGCGTCACACCCGACTCATTGGCAGCGACCTTCACGCCTGGCGTGATGATCCCCGAGTTCATCTTCATCGCTTTCCAGTGCACCTTTGCGGGCATCACCTGCGCGCTGATCGTCGGCTCTTTTGCCGAGCGCATCAAGTTCGCAGCCGTGTTGTTGTTCTGCACCATCTGGTTCACTTTCAGCTACCTGCCCATTGCACACATGGTTTGGGGTGCCGGTGGTTACCTGTTCGACAAGGGTGCTTTGGATTTCGCTGGTGGCACGGTGGTGCACATCAACGCGGCCATGGCTGGTTTGGTGGGTGCTTATGTGATTGGCAAGCGTTTGGGTTACGGCCGTGAATCGATGGCCCCGCACAGCCTGACCTTGACCATGGTCGGTGCTTCCTTGCTGTGGGTGGGTTGGTTCGGTTTCAACGCGGGCTCCAACCTGGAAGCCAACGGTGGCACCACCCTGGCCTTCATCAACACCTTGATGGCCACTGCGGCTGCGGTTCTGGCTTGGTGTGTCGGCGAGACCTTGACCAAAGGCAAAGCCTCTATGTTGGGTGCAGCTTCGGGTGCCGTGGCTGGCTTGGTCGCCATCACCCCCGCTTGCGGTACGGTGGGTGTCATGGGCGCCATCATCATCGGCCTCGTCTCCGGCTTCCTGTGCCTGTGGGGCGTGACGGGTCTGAAGAAGATGCTGGGCGCTGATGATTCGCTGGACGTGTTCGGTGTGCACGGTGTGGGCGGTATCGTGGGCGCTTTGTTGACCGGGGTGTTCTCAGCGGCTTCTTTGGGCGGCGTCAAGGGCGACGACTACTCGATCGCAGGCCAGTTGTTTGTCCAGGCCGAGGGCGTGGTCATCACCATGGTTTGGTCTGC
>JANQXJ010000199.1:1824-3041 GCA_030729445.1 Limnohabitans sp.
GGCAGCCTGTACGAGCCCAAAGACCGAAAGTTGGGCGTGCTGTACATGTTGGACGGGCAAGGCCTGCATGCCATGCTGGGCGGCGACAAGGACGGTGTGGTCACCGCCAACGGACTGGCCTGGTCACCCGACGGTCGCACCGCGTATTGGGCTGACACGGCCGCTCACCAGGTGAAGGCTTTTGACTTTGATGCGGCCAGCGGCCAACTCGCCAACCCCCGCGAGTTTTACCAAGCTGCCCCTAAACCCACAGGCTGGGCTTGGGACAGCGCTGCGCCCTACGGCGGCCGTCCCGACGGCGCGGTTGTGGATTCTGAGGGCTGCTACTGGTCTGCTCAATATGAAGGTGGGCGACTGCTGCGCCTGTCGCCACAAGGTGAAGTGCTGGCCGATCTGCCCACCCCGGCGCTGTGCCCCACCATGCCCTGCTTTGGCGGGGCGGACCTCAAGACCTTGTTCATCACCACTGCCCGGCATGGTCGCAGCCAGGCGGAGCTGGCGCAGTACCCCGGTGCGGGGTGCGTGTGGGCGATGCGGGTGGAGGTGGCGGGCTTGCCGGTGAACGGTTTTAAGGTCCTTACCAATAAAAAACTGGCTGAATTGGGCATTGAACCATTGCCTACCCGGGGGGGTCATATCACCAACGAACTGATTGATCGCCTGAGGGATGCGGAAGGGATTTGAAGTCGTTTCACCTTTCTGCAGTCCGCATCAATTTCCCACAACCCCATCGTTCAAAAAATTCACACAGCCTCTTAAGGCCGGGGGTTACCATCTTGGCCCATGGATGCTCAACTCAATTCCCTCATCGACGCCGTGCGCCAAGCCGCTGCGGATGGCCGTACTTTGCGCTTGCGCGGTGGTGGCAGCAAAGATTTTTGGGGCCAAAGCCTGACGGGCGAGGTGCTGGATACCCGTGCCTACCAAGGCATCGTGAGCTACGAGCCCAGTGAGCTGGTGGTCACGGCCCGGTGCGGCACGCCCTTGGCCGAGCTGGAAGCCGCTTTGGCCGAAAAAGGCCAATCTTTGGCGTTTGAGCCGCCCCATTTCGGACCTGATGCCACCGTGGGCGGCATGGTCGCTGCGGGCTTGAGCGGCCCGGCCCGCGCCACTGTGGGCGCTGTGCGTGACTATGTTTTGGGCGCACGTTTCATCAATGGTCTGGGCGAGCACCTGACCTTTGGCGGCCAAGTCATGAAGAACGTGGCCGGTTACGA
>JANQXJ010000200.1 GCA_030729445.1 Limnohabitans sp.
TGCTGGGTTCGGGCGCGGCCTTGGCGCATTCCAGCAGCAACAGTTACTTGACGCTGAGCGCTCCAGCGGGGTCGCTGACTTTGCGAGCCGACCTCCATCTGCGCGATGTGGACCTGGTGTTTGACCTCGATGCCGACCGCGACGGCCAAGTCACCTGGGGCGAGACCGAAAGGCGCAGCGCTGAGCTGGCCAGCTGGCTCGACCAAGGTTTGCAGCTGAGCGCAGCAGGCCAGAAGTGCCCGCTGGGTGTGCCCGACCTGCAGGCCAGCGAACATGCCGACGGGACTTATTTGAGTGCGCAGTGGACACCCGATTGCCCCGGCGTCTCCGATCTCTCGAATGTCAGTCTGGCCCTGCGCTATGGCCTGATGTTTGATCAAGACAGCCTGCACCGTGGTCTGTTGAAGGTGGATTTGCCGGGCTTTCAGAGCAGCGCCTTGCTCAGCCCCGAGCGCCCTGAGGCGCAGGTGAGCCGCGCAGACAGCAGCGCCTGGCGGGTGTTCGGCCGTTACATCATCGAAGGGGTGTGGCACATCTGGATCGGCATCGACCACATTGTCTTTTTGCTCAGCCTGTTGGTGCTGGCCCCCTTGTTGCCTTCGCGCCAACGGATCACCCAATGGCCTGCGGCGCCGCAGGCCAGACCTGTGCTGATGGATGTGCTGGCCGTCGTCACGGCGTTCACGGTGGCGCATTCCATCACGCTGGGCCTGACCATCATGGCGTGGCTCACACCCCCGCCCGACTTGGTGGAGCCTGCGATTGCCTTGTCGGTGGTGCTGGCCGCCTTGAACAATTTGCTGGGCGTCAACTCGCTCAAGCGCTGGCGCTTGGCCTTTGTATTTGGCCTGGTGCATGGTTTTGGTTTTGCCAGCGTGCTGCTGGACTTGGGATTGCCTGCCAGCGCATTGGTCGCGGCCCTGGGCGGCTTCAATGTGGGCGTGGAACTGGGTCAGTTGGCCATCGTGTTGGTGTTCTTGCCCCTCGCCTGGCTCTTGCGCCACACCCGTTTTTACCGCTGGGTCATCGTCGCTGGGGGCTCGGCTGCCATTGTGGTTCTGGGCTTGTTCTGGACATTGGACCGCATCGGCTGGCTGGGCTGAACGGCCAGCCGCCTCGCTTCAATCACTCCACCGCGTATGGAACTTGCCTGCACGGTCCGTGCGCTGGTAAGTGTGGGCGCCAAAAAAATCGCGCTGGGCTTGCAGCAAGTTGGCGGGCAAACGCTCGGAGCGGTAGGCGTCGTAATAACTCAAGGCACTCATGAAGGCGGGCATGGGCACGCCGTGCAACGCGGCCTGGGACACCACTTCGCGCAGGTCTTGCTGGTTGTCGGCCATGACACGAACAAAGTGCGGGTCCACCAACAAATTGGCCAAATCGGCCTGGTGGCTGTAGGCGCGGCGAATGTCTTCGAGCAAGTGGGCGCGGATGATGCACCCGGCCCGCCAAACCTGGGCCACCTGCGCCATGGGCAGTTGCCACTGCTGCTCGCGGTCGGCGGCCCGCATCAGGGCAAAACCCTGGGCGTAGGCGCAGACCTTGGCGGCCATCAGGGCACCGCGCAGCTGGTCCAACACCAGGCCACGCTCAGGCCAGGTCGTGGTTGCAGGACCGTGCAAAACCTGGGCGGCGGCCACGCGCTCGGTTTTGATGGCGCTCAAGGTGCGGGCGAACACCGCCTCGGCAATGGTGGGCGCGGGCACGCCTAAATCGAGCGCCACCTGGCTGGCCCATTTGCCTGTGCCTTTTTGTTCGGCGGTGTCCAAAATCATGTCCACCAAAGGTGCTCCCGTCTCGGGATCGGTGTGCTGCAAAATTTTGGCGGTGGTATCGATCAGGTAACTGCCCAGCTCGCCCTCGTTCCAGGTGGCGAATACTTCACCGATTTCTGGGGCCGACATGCCCAGCTTTTGCATCAGGGCATAAGCCTCACAAATCATTTGCATGTCGGCGTATTCGATGGCGTTGTGCACCATCTTCACAAAATGGCCCGCACCGCCCGGCCCCATCCACTCGCAGCAGGGCTGGCCGTCTTCAGCTTTGGCGGCAATCGCCTGCAGCAAAGGCTTGACCAAAGGCCAGGCCTCAGGCGATCCACCGGGCATGAGAGCCGGGCCGCGTAAAGCGCCCTCCTCGCCGCCACTCACGCCCGAACCGACGAACAAGATGCCCGATGCACGCAGGGCGTCGATGCGTCGCTGGGTGTCGGTGAACAGCGTGTTGCCGCCGTCGATCAGCACATCGCCGGGCGACATGAGGGGGGTGATCTGCGCCAGCACCTGGTCAACGGCCGCGCCAGCGGGCACCATCATCCAAACGCGCCGGGGTACCGACAGGCTTCCCACCAGTTCTGCCAAGGTGGCGCTGGCTTGAGCTTTCAGGCCTTGGGTGCGTTGCGCGAAGTGGTCGCGCTTGTGGGCATCGAGGTCAAAGCCCGATACCGAAAAGCCGTTGCGCTCAAGGTTCAGGGCGAGGTTTTCCCCCATCACGCCCAGGCCCACGAGGCCGATGTCCATGGCTTGCATCTTTACATTGACCTCTTGTATTCCATCGCCGCATCCACCAACAGAGCGGGCTTGCGGATTGTCGTTGGCGGTCGAAGCGTCAGGTGTCGCGCACCTGTCGCCAGCATGGGCCGTAAAAAAACCTGACAAGCTTCGGACCACTGGGCCCTGGCTTGACAGGTTTTTCAACCGAGCCAATGCACATCAGCCCCTGCCCGGAATCTCCGAAAGCAGTTGCTCCACATGCGCCTTGGCTTTTTCAAGAGAAGCCATGCTGCCCGTGAGGTACATGCGGCCGCTGGCACCGATCATGCTGCACTCGACCAAGGTCAGGTCGGGCGCGACTTTTTCGGCTTCGTTGGCCATGTGGGCACCAAAAAGGGCCGGGGCCACTTCCATGAGCAGCATGTTCTGGCCAGGCAGCACCATGCTGGCTTGGCGTGTCCGGTTCATCAGCACGGCGTGCTGATCGGTCACGTTTTCCAGAATGTCGCTGTACAGCAGATGCGGGCGCAGCTGGTCTTCGGCCTTGGCGCCCATCCATTGCAGGATGACCTGGCCGGCACGCTGCAGCGCCGCGCTGTCGTTGCTGTGCAACTCCAGCACGCCGAACTGCCGCTCCACGGCCAAGATGCCTGGCTCGAGTGTGGGTTCAGCCTTGAGGGCCAGATCGATCACACGTTGAATGGACAGACCGGGGGCGATCTCGACCAGCAGCGCATTGGTGCCTTGCATCGCCACGTAGCCGCGTGCGCCCAGGGGCGAACTCATCCACGAGGAGAACTGGGGCTGCAGGTCGGTGAGCGTCAGGTAAACCCGAAGCTCAGCGGCCGGCTTGGTGGGCGATTTCGTGGTCGTGGTGGCTTTTTTGCTTGTGGCCATGCGGCCTCCTTATCTGCAACAGCCTGCGATCACTTGCCGTCGAAGGCTTTGGACACGTCAGCGTGTGGGCGTGGGATGACGTGGCAGGACACCACTTCACCGATCGCGCCTGCGGCTTCAGCACCGGCTTCGGTGGCGGCCTTGACGGCACCCACGTCGCCCGAGACGATGATGGCGACCAGGCCGCCACCGACTTCTTTTTTGCCAACGATGTTGACGTTGGCGGCTTTGACCATGGCGTCAGCGGCAGCGAAGGCAGCAACATAACCTTTGGTTTCGATCATTCCGATAGCTTGTGACATCTGAGTCTCCTTGAGGGGTTAAAAAAGAAAGGGTTGAGGGAAAGGGTGAGGGGAAAAAATACCGCTGCGTCAACGCATCGGTGTGGGGGTGTCGTAGTTGTCGAGCGAGGCGATGATGAGCGCATCGGCCACCACACGCGGATGCGCGGGGGCAAACCACCAGGCAGCGGGTGCGCCGATGGTGATCATCACGCGCTCGCCAATGCCGCAGCCCATGGGGTCGTAGCAGACGACCACGTCTTTGGGGTAGTCCAGTTGCACCTCCAGCAAAGCGCCAGCGGGCAATTCGGGCAGTCGCTTGCTGGCCACGATGCGGCCGATCACGGTTCCTGTTTTCATGGCTTGGTTCCTCGTTCAATGGTGATGCCGCGCTTGCGCAAGGCTTCTTTGCCCAAAGGGGTCATCACCGCCTTGGGGTGCAGCCGAACGGTTTTCACGCTCGGCGGCAGGGTTTTGAGTAATTTTTCGCCGATCACGCCCTTGAGCTCGGGCACGTCTTGGGCGGCGTGATCGTGCAAGCCACAGGCGTCGCCCTTGCATTCGCAGGCCTTGCCCTCTTTGCAGGAGGAGCAGCAAGCAGCTGGGTCGATGGCGGTGGTGGCGGCCATGGCCGAGGCACCACTGGAAGCACCAGCAGAGGCCGCCACAGCTTTCACAGCCGCTTCGTCCACACGCATGTCAAAACGCAGCAAACCCGATTGCGCCGCTTGCAGCAGCGCGGGGCTGGCGGCCAGGCGCTTGAACAGGTCGGTCAGCGCGGCGGCTTGCGCGGCCGTGCCCACACGCAAGGGCACCACCACGCCTGCGGGGCTGGCAGCGGCCTGAGTTGGAGCCGATGGCGCTGCAGGTGCAGGTGCAGGCTTGGACATACCCACTTGCTTCCAGTAAGCGTCTTTACGGGCGATCAGGCCATTGCGAATTTGGTAGACATCGGTGCCGTCGTAGGTCCCGGTTTGGCCACCGGGCAGCGGCACGGACACTTTGTAGTTTTGCACCACGGTCTGGCCCAGCACGTTCATGTGCGAATCGGAAAACTTCGGGCCGGTGGGACTGGCAAAGCGCTCTTTCAAAAAAGACAAGCAGGCTTCGCGGCCGTTGAGCACGCGCGAATCGGGCAGGACCCAGACCACATCGGGCGCAAAACAGGCCACGATGGCCTCGGCGCTCACGGTCTCGTAACCGGCTTCAAAGCGGCGCATCAAAGCCGCCACGGACGCGTCAGCCGCCGGGGCTGGGCTGGACGCAGCGCCCAAAGCTTTTCGCACCTGCGTGCGAATTTGCGCGCGCAAGGCGTCAGTGGTCATGCAGCACCTCCTGCGTCGCGGATCACGGCCTCGGCCACGGCAGCGGCGGCCCGCACGTCCGAGGCATTGCCCGACAGGTACAAGCGCCCGGCTGGGCCCATGAAGCGGCAATCGATCAGTTTGATGTTGGCGGCCTTCTCGGCCTCGTTGGCCACCAGCAGCGCATACGACGAGGTGGTCATCTCCATGATGTAGAGCGACTCACCGGGCAAGAGCATGCTGCCCGACTTGCTGCGGTTGATCAAAAAGGCGTGGTAACCGTCGACACGGTCAATGACTTTGGAGGCCAGTATTTCGGGCTTGAGCACGCTTTTCTCGCTCACGCCCATGGCTTCGAGCACCGCGGCACCCGCCGACTTGACGGACGAGGAAGACTGGCCATGGAACTCCAGATAGCCGAACTGACGCTCGACCACCAGGTTGCCGGGCTTGACGTTGTCGTGCTTGAGCGCGATGTCGGTCAACCACTCGATGTCCATGCCGGGGGCGACTTCGATCACCATGGCGGCGTCGTTGTGGCGCGGCAAGAAACCACGGGCGGTGGATCCGATCATGCACATCAGCTGTGGCTGCAAGCGGTCCAGAAAAATGTAACTGCGCAAAGTGGACATGTCAGGCTTTCAGCGAATGTGTTCGAGTTCTTCCTGCACGATGCGCAGGACGGTGGCCTGAAGTTCAGGCGTGAGGGTGGACAGCTGGCCCGGTGCCGCGGGCAAAGCTGCGCCCGAAGCCATGGCCCCGGCCCAGCCGCCTGGCAGCGGAAAGGCCACGCGTTTCCAGTTGACCAGCAGCTCGGGGCCGACGTTGCAGTCCACCGAGCTTTTGCCCGCGTAACCCGTGCCGATGGTGAAGGTGTAGGGCAAGCCGGTGTTGGCACCGGTGCTGTCGTGCACCGTGCTGCCGTTGACGACCACGCGGTAATAGTCGAGCGCCGCGCCCCAGTACACCGCCTGCTCGGCCGATGCCGAGTGGATGCCGGTGGTGTGGCCTGCGCCGCTGTGCTGCAGCATGAGCCGCGCCACACCAATACCCTGGTCAACGTCTTGCACCACCACGCAACCCAAAATCGGCGAGAGCTTTTCCTTGAGCATCACATGGCCCGCCTGCGGGTTGGCAATGGGGCAGACCAAGGCCTGGCAGTCGCGCGGCACCTGCACGCCAGCGGCCTGCGCGATCTCAAACGCGGGGCGTCCGACCACTTTGCCGTTGAACTTGCCGCCCGGAAAGGCGTGGTTCTGGATTTTTTGTGCTTCTTCTTCGGTGCACACATGCGCACCCTGGCGGGCCAGGGCTTGCTGCATGGGCCCGGCAATGGCCGCGTGCAACAAGAGCACCGAAGGGGCCTGGCAGGGGCTGCCATGGTCAAAATTCTTGGCGGCCACAATGGTCTGCGCAGCGGCTTCGATGTCGGCGCTGGCGTCCACATAAATCGGCACATTGCCCGAGCCCACGCCAATGGCGGGGTTGCCCGAGCCATAGGCTGCACGCACCATGGGCGTGCCACCAGTGGCCAAAATCACGTCGGTGCGGGCGTCGCGCATCAGGGCGCCCGTGGCCTCGACCGTGGGGCGGGTCAGAATCTGCAGGGCATGGGCTGGACCACCGGCTTTTTCGATGGCGGCTTGCAATTCATTTGTCACGGCGGTGCAGCAGCCCAGCGCCACCGGGTGCGGCGAGATGACCAGCGCGTTGCGCGTCATCAGGCACAAGATGGCCTTGAATAGGATGGTGGCCACCGGCGAGGTGGAGTTGGACAAGCCCACCACCACACCGGCTGGGCGGCCGATTTCGACGATGCGCAGGGCATCGTTGCGGCGCACACCACCCAGGGCGACGTTGTCCCAAGCGGTCGGCGTCAGCGTGCAAGCAATTTGGTTCTTGGCGATCTTGTCAGCGACTTTGCCGATGCGGCTTTCGCGCACGGCCCACTCGGCATAAAACTCGGCACGCGGCAGCAAGGCGGCAGCCACTTCTTTGGCCACGCGCTTGGCCTCTTCGGGCGTCCACAGCGCGAGCGTCGCAGCGGCTTGCCGGGCGCGGCCCAACAAGTCTCGCGCCTCCTGCAAGGCGGCCAGGTCGTGGTCAGCCAGGTCGATGGGGTTCAATGAACTCATGACAGGGTGTGTTCCGGGTTCAACGGCGCTGGGCGGCATTGGCCACGGCGTTCAGATCCACGCTTTCGAGTGCGCTGAAGATGGCTTCCACCGCTTTCTGCTCACTCGGGCTGGCCGCTTGCATGCGGGTGGTGTCCAGCAGCTGGCGCATCACCGAAGGCTGACCACCAGCGGCAGCAGCATCGGGGTTCAGCGTGGGCACAAAGCTGCCGCAGGTCATGCGCTGGCCTGCCCTGTAGTGCGGCGCGTAGTCGAACACGGCGTAGTGCTGTGTGGCACAGTTGTCCCACATGGCCAAGGAGTCTTTTTCCCAGCGGAAACGCACCATGAACTCGGGCTTTTTGACCCACTCGTAGAGCATGTTCAGCACGGCCTCGGACAGGTCCATGTGCATGCCCAGCAGGCGCTTGGTCCAGATCGAGTTGACGAACAGGATCTTGCGGCCGTTGTAAGGGTGCGTGATCACGGCCGGGTGGGTCACCGTGGGGGTGTTCTCGATCATCTTGCACTCATGAGCATTGGCCGTGACCAACATGCCGCTCTTGGCAGAGGCCCGCTTGGCCAAGCGCTCTGTGGCATTGATGCGACGGAAAGCCCAAGGCAGGTCGTGATCGGCCTGCAGGCCTTCGAGCATCTGCTGCATACCAGGGTTGAGGGCGTCGTAGGCGGCGCCTGCATGCATCCACATGGTGTCACCACCAGAAGGGGGCAGATCGGTGATGCGCAAGATAGAGACCATGTTGGGCTTCTTGCGGAAAGTCACGTCGGTGTGCCAGCGGTCGGTCTCGGGCGCTTCGTTGCCCTGGTTGGAGATCAGCTGGATCTGGGGGTGACCTTCGATGTGCGGGAAGAACTCGTGCTGCTCCATCTCGCCAAAGTTCTGGCCCAGACGGATATAGGACTCGGGCTTCAAGGCCTGCTTGCGGAAGAACACCACGCCGTATTGCCAGAGCGCCTTTTTGATTTCTTCGTAAACGTCTTCTGAGCGGGTGTTGTTCAAGTCAACGCCGCTGATCATGCCGCCGATGGCAGGCGTCATGGCTTCGACTTGGATGTGACGGAAGTTCATTTTTTTATCTCCTTGATGTGATGGTGTTCACCGGCTTATTGCCAGTGCAGCAGACGACGTTCGATCCAGTTCATCAGCTTCATGATCAGCACCCCGATGAGCGCCAGATCAAACAGCAGTGACCACACACCGTTGACGTTGAATGTGGATCCCAAATAAGCGAGTTGCTGCCCGAGGCCGCGCTCGGAAGCAATGACTTCCGCGCCCACCACACCCAGCAAGGCGTAGATCACGCCCAAACGCAATCCCGAGAACAGCACAGGCACAGCGCCCGGCAATGTGACTGAGAAAAACATCTGCCGACTGTTGGCACCCAAGGTGCGGGTGAGCGTCACATGGTCCTGGCTGACACCCCGAATACCGGCCACCGTGCTGGACAGCACGATGAAGAACGTCAGCGAAACCCCGAGCGCGATCTTGGAGCCGATGCCCAAACCAAACCACAAAATGAACAGCGGCACCAGCGCAATGCGCGGCAGCACATTGAAGGCCGAGATGTAGGGGTCACAAAAAGCCTCGAACTTGGGCCAGGTCACAAAGGCTAAGCCCGTGATCATGGCGGCGACCGAGCCTATGACAAAAGACGCGAACACGGCCCACAGGGTGTAGCCCAAATCGCCCCACAAGCGGGCATTGGTGAGGTTCTCCAGCGTGAACTGGATGATGCCCAGCGGACTGCCCATGAAGCTTGGGTCAATCCAACCCGTGCGGGCAGCCCACTCCCACAAGCCCAGCACCACGCACAGGAACAGGGCATGCAGTGACAAGGTACGCAATGTTTCAGCCCTCATGGTGCACCCAACCTTCTTCGAGATGTTTCCAGACTTGGGTGTAGGTGTGGTGGAAGTCATCGCTGGTCTGCAACTCCCGGATGGAGCGCGGACGCGCCAGCGGCACCTGCACATCGGCCACGATGCGGCCTGGTCGCGAGGACATCACCATCACCCGGTCGGCCAGCGCAACAGCTTCGGACAAGTCGTGTGTCACAAACAGCACCGTGCGGTTGCCTTCTTGGCACAACTGCAGCAGCAGGTCTTGCAGCTGCAACTTGGTTTGTGCATCCAGTGCGCCAAAGGGCTCATCCATCAACAACAGAGGCGAGGGCATGGCAAAGGTGCGGGCCAGGGCCACACGTTGGCGCATGCCGTGAGACAGGGCTTTGGGCAGTCGGTACTCAGACCCACCGAGTCCGACCTGCTTGAGCATCAAGGCGGCCCGTTCACGGGCATCCGCAATCGGCACGCCCCGAACTTTCAAGCCAAAGGCGGCGTTATCCAGCGCATTGAGCCAGGGAAACAAACTGTCGCGGGCCAACATGTAGGCCACGTTCTGGCTGCCCAGCTCTGGCTTTTCACCCGCCACCAGCAAATGCTGACCTGCAGGCAAATCCACCAGCCCCGCGCACAGGTTGAGCAAGGTGGTTTTGCCACAGCCGCTCGGGCCTGCGAGCGCGACAAACTCCCCAGCCTTGACGTGCAGGTCTACACCCTGCAACACCAAGTTGGTGCCGTCAAAGCTCAGGTCGATCCGCTGTGCGTCGATCATGAATGTTCCCTGAAAATATCGCGTCGCTTGAAGTTCAAGGCAAGACTGCGGGTGCCATGTCCACCTTGACCGGCAGCAGCTTGTTTTCGGTCATGCCATTGGCCACCGCCTGCATGGCAGGCACGGTGCCACGGGCCCTGAAGTTGCTGATGGAGTTGCGCAGACTCACCTCAGCGATCTGGTCGGCGTTGGGCAATTTCAGGGCAAAGGTCTTGCGCAGGATCTCCAATGTCTTGTCGAAGTTGGCCGGGTTGGCGACAAAAGCATCCGACATGTCCAGCATCTTGCGAATGGCGGCCACCGTTTGTGGATTGGCTGCTGCCCATTCACTCTTCACCGCCATGACGCCAGCGCCGCCACGGGTCGCCAGCATGCTCTTGGGGCCTTGCCCTTTGCGGGGGTCGGCCACCAGGCGGCAGGCTTTGAGCACTTCGCACATGCCGTCGGCAGGCGGGAAGGTCATGATCAGATCGACTTGGCCGCGTGTGAGCGCAGGAAATGCCGTATCGGGCGCGCCCACGGCCACAAAGGTCACGTCGTTCGCGGTCAGGCCCACATCGGCCAGCATGTCGATCACCTGAAATTCAGCGCCTGAGCCGCGTTGGGTCACGCCGATTTTTTTGCCCTTGAAGGACTTGACCACACCGGGGTAGCCTTCTTTTTCGGTCGCCAATTCGGTTTTGGCACCTGCGGCCATGAAAAACACCGGGTCGACAAAACCTGCGGCAATGATGGAAATGGGGGCCTTGCGGGCCACTGCTGCAACCGCGACTTCGGTCGGGCCAAAAAACACTTCGATGTCACCTGAGAGCATGGTCTGCATGCCCAGCGGGGCGGCGGGGATGGTGCGCAGTTCGCAGCGAATGCCCGCTTGCTGGCAGAAGCCTTGTTCTTGGGCCACACGCACCAACAGGTTGCCTGTGCCTGGGTAGTCCTGGAAGCGCACCACGGACTGGGCCATGGCGCTGGCGCCGAGGGTCAAGGCGATGGCACTCAAGGTGGTGCGGATAAATGCAGGGGCAGTAAATTTCATGTCGTCTCCAATGTGGTTCTTTGAATTGATCACCGTCAAGCTCGGCATTAATGATTTAATGCCCCAAGGATTTTCCAAATTGTTTCTGATGTGACAATTTAGGGGAAAGCACTCAAAATAAATCGTCTATCGTTCCGACCTTCTTATGCCAAAACTCAGTCATCGGATTCAGAAATCGGTCGGCACGTCTGACAAACGCAGCCCTGTTTTTAAGGCGCTGGATGCTCCAGGGTTCAACCAGACTTGGAGCGTGAATTCGGCACTCACGCCACGCACAACGCAGGCCTTGCACAGCGTGGGTGTGCTGCGCACTTGGACCGATGGACAGGTGCTGCTCAGCCGAGGCCAGCCCACGTCTGCAGCCATGCTGCTGGTCAAAGGTCGTTTGCGGGTGAGCGTGATCACCCCCGAGGGTGAAGAGCAGTTGCTTCGCTGGATGCTGCCCGGTGAAATCGCAGGCCTGAGTTCGGTCTTTGCTGAGGCCACCAACCCCGCCGACATGGTTTCCGTGGGCGCCACGGAAGTCCTGCACATTGAGCGCAGCCGACTCATCGATCTGATTGGCCGTGACTCGGTCGTGGCAGTAGACCTGTTGCGCATCCTGGGCTTGCGCATCAATCAGCTCTTTGACATGCTGGCCGATCAAGGCATGCACAGTCTGGAGCAGCGCGTTTGGGCAGCGCTAGAGCGCATCGCCAAATTCAACAGTGTGAAGGTGGCCGACGGCGTGATGCTTCGAGTGAGCCAATCTGACCTGGCGCAAATCGCTTCAGCTTCACGACAGCGCGTGAACCAGCAGTTGCGCCATTTTCAGGATCAGGGGCTGATTCGGCTGGGGTATCGAAACATCGTGTTGCTGCGCCTCTGAACGCCAGGCCTCGGTGGTCAACCGCTCAAGCGCTTTTCATGCAACCAACCGCCTCTCCCATGTGGCCCCAGGCCTTCAGCCCCAACGTTGCATGAGTCGACGCCGGGCCGACGCTTGCACATTCACCAAGCCCAGGTCCCCACGATAGTGGGCCATTACACGGCGGTCCATCCACTCGAACCACAGGGGCGGCAGATAAGCCACCGTGATCATGGTGGCGTAGCCCGCGGGCAGTTGCGGTGCGCTCTCAAAATGCCGCAGCGCCTGGTAACGGCGGCTGGGGTGGGCGTGGTGGTCCGAATGCCTTTGCAGTTGGTAGAGCAAGAGGTTGCCCACCAGGTGGTTGCTGTTCCACGAGTGCTCAGGCTCGCAGCGCACATAGCGGCCGCTGGTGTCTTTTTGCCTTAGCAAACCGTAGTGCTCTACGTAGTTCACCACTTCCAGCATCGAGGCGGCGTACACCGCCTGCAACAACAAAAACGGCAGCGCCATCCAGCCTAACCACGCCACCAGCACGCCAAACAAAACCAGCGTCATGCCCCAGGCCTGCAGGTTGTGGTTTTGAAAGTGCCACACGTTCATGCCTTGTTTGTTCAAGCGCTCTTGCTCCAGCGCCCAGGCCGATTGCAAGCTGCCCCAGAACGAGCGTGGCAAAAAGGCCCAAAAGCTCTCGCCCATGCGTGCGCTGGCGGGGTCTTCCGGGGTGGCCACGCGTTTGTGGTGGCCCCGGTTGTGCTCCACAAAAAAGTGGCCATACGCACTGGGGGCCAAGGCGATTTTGGACAGCCAGCGGTCCAGCGTCTCTTTTTTATGGCCCAGTTCATGCGCGGTGCCAATGCCAATGCCGTTGATAGCGCCCACGGTGAACACCAAGGCCGCATAGCCGAACCAGGGCAGCGGCTGCGCAGACGCAATCCAGGCGCCCACCACGGTGCCAAACAACTGCAGGGGCACGTAGGCCCACACCAAGGCGCGGTAAAACACATCCTGTTCGAGTTGTGCTACTGCCGATTCGGGGGGGTTGCTGAAGTCCTCGCCCAACACGCGGTCAAGCACGGGCAACAACACATGGATGATCACTGGGGCCAGCAGCATGCACCACCATTGCCCTGTCCAGACAAAAGCCAGCAAAGACCCCGTGAAAGCCAGCGGGATGGCGGGGCTGAGCAACCACCACCAGCGCTTGTCTTGCCAAGTCGGGTGCAGTGGGGCGGTTGGGTTGCTCATGGGCACGCGCTGCCTCGGCTTTCAGAACCCACAAGGTCAATGGCGATCTGCATGGCTTGTCTCCAAATGTGGTGCCATTGTGAGGGGTGTTTGAGCCAACCAGATGTCGCCATGGCGAGGGGTTTTATGGGAAAAACCCTGATACACACAAGACAGGCCGCGACACGCTTTAGCCCTTATATTGACTCCACAAAACATTTGAACGGGGGGAATTCATGGAATTTGACTACGTGATTGTGGGCGGCGGTTCGGCCGGTTGTGTGCTGGCCAGTCGCCTGAGCGAAGACCCTGCCGTGCAGGTGGCCCTGATCGAAGCCGGGCCGCCCGACACCAGCGCCTTGATCCATTGCCCCGCGGGCATCGCGCTCATGGCCCGTACCGAAATTGTTTCGGAGGGCCTGAACACCGTGCCGCAACCTGGATTGAACGGCCGCATCGGTTTCCAACCGCGTGGCCGCACCTTGGGCGGTTCCAGCTCAACCAACGCCATGGCCTACATCCGTGGCCAAGCGGTGGATTACGACACCTGGGCCCAGATGGGTTGTGCGGGTTGGTCGTGGGCCGAGGTGTTTCCCTACTTTCTCAAAGCCGAGCACAACGAGCGCATTCACAACGAGTGGCATGCCCAAAACGGCCCCTTGAACGTGGCCGATTTGCAAAGCCCCAATGTGTTTTCCAAACGCTTTGTCGAGGCGGGTGTGCAAGCGGGTTTGGTGCACACCACCGACTTCAACGGTCCCACCCAAGAGGGCGTGGGTCTTTACCAAGTCACGCAAAAGGCTGGCGAACGGTTCAGCGCCGCCAAGGGCTACCTGACGCCCCATCGTGATCGCCCCAATTTGCACGTCATGACCGGCGTGACGGTGGACCGCATTGGCTTGGTGGATGGCGTGGCCCGCCATGTGCACACCGTGCAAGGCGGCAAGACCCAAACCTTGACGGCTCGGCGCGAGATCATTTTGAGTGCAGGTGCTTTTCAGTCGCCCGCCATTCTCATGCGTTCGGGCATCGGGCCAGCGGCCCACCTGCAAAGCCTGGGCATCGAGGCGCTGCGTGACTTGCCGGGCGTTGGCGAAAACCTGCACGACCACCCCGATGCCGTGCTGGTGGCCGATGCGCCGGGACAGACCGATTTGATCGGCGTTTCACCCAAAGGCGCGTGGCACACCTTGCAGGCCATGTGGGAATGGCGGCAACAACGCAAAGGACGCCTGACGACCAACTTTGCCGAAGGCGGCGCGTTCTACAAAAGCCGACCCGAGGAAGCACACCCAGACATTCAGCTGCACTTTGTGGTGGCCAAACTGGTGGACCATGGCCGCCAACTCACACTGGGGCATGGCTACTCTTTGCATGTGTGTTTGCTGCAACCCGACAGCCGGGGCCGTGTGCAATTGGCCGACCGCAACCCCAACAGCGCACCGCTGATCGACCCGCAATTTTTGAGCGACCCGCGTGACCTGCAGCGCTTGCGCGACGGCGTTCGCCAAGCCCAGCGCATTCTGGTCCAGCCCGCGCTGGCCGCGTATGGCAAAGAATGGGCGGCATCGGCCAATGCGCGAACCGATGAACAACTCGACCACTGGATTCGCCAAAACGCCGACACGGTCTACCACCCGGTGGGCACCTGCCGCATGGGCACGGACAAGATGGCGGTGGTGGATGCGCAACTGCGTGTGCACGGCGTGCCCGGCCTGCGGGTGGTCGACGCGTCGGTCATGCCGCGCATCGTGAGCGGCAACACCAACGCGCCAACGATCATGATTGCGGAGAAGGCGGCGGATTGGATACGTAGCCATCGCCCATGAAAAAAGCGCCAGAAGGCGCTTTCAGCAAGACCATCATGACGCAGATGCCGGTGCCCCGCCGGGGCGATGTGGCAAAGCGAAGCGCCTCTGAGCCCTGGCGGGGCACTGGCATCTGCGTCTGCCGCAGGCACCTGACGCCCCATTAGAGGCAGCTCACTTCTTCTTGGCCACCACCCGCACCATCTCCAGACACTGCTTGGCGTAACCCCATTCGTTGTCGTACCAGGCGACGATCTTGACGAAGCTCTTGTCCAGGGCAATACCGGCGGTCGCGTCGAACACGCTGGCGCAGGACTCGCCGCGGAAGTCGGTGGAGACGACTTTTTCGTCGGTGTAGCCCAAGATGCCTTTCAGAGCCCCTTCGCTTTGCGCTTTCATTTCGGCGCAGATTTCGGCGTAGCTGGCGTCACTGTTCAGTTCCACCGTCAGGTCAATGACCGACACATCCGACGTGGGCACACGGAAGGCCATGCCGGTGATCTTGCCCTTGATCTCGGGGATCACCACGCCCACGGCCTTGGCCGCGCCCGTGCTGCTGGGGATGATGTTTTCGAGGATGCCGCGGCCGCCGCGCCAGTCTTTGCGGGACGAGCCGTCCACGGTCATTTGGCTGGCGGTGGCGGCATGCACGGTGGTCATCAGACCGCGCTTGATGCCCCATTTGTCATTCAACACCTTGACCACAGGGGCCAGGCAGTTGGTGGTGCATGACGCATTCGACACAATGGCCTCGCCTGCGT
>JANQXJ010000201.1 GCA_030729445.1 Limnohabitans sp.
TTATAATGCCAGCTAGGGTGCCTATTAGTTGTGCCATTATGCTAACGCCGCCGAGGCCACCCATTGCCTGTTGGCCAAATATACCCGCCGCAATGCCGCCCCAAACACCACATAAACCATGTAAAGGCCACACCCCTAGTACATCATCAACTTTAGCACTGCGCTGTAATTTGGTGTAAATCACTACAAATAATCCACCGGCTACACCACCCACAATAAACGCACCTACAGGGTGCATCAAATCAGAGCCTGCACACACGGCCACCAAACCTGCCAAAGGGCCGTTGTGGACAAAACCGGGGTCGTTTTTGCCCAACACCAATGCCGCCAGTGTGCCGCCCACCCTGGCCATCAAGGAGTTGACCGCCACCAACCCCGAAATCTTGTCCAGTGTCTGAGCGCTCATCACATTGAAGCCAAACCAGCCCACGATCAGGATCCACGAACCTAAAGCCAGGAAGGGAATGCTCGAAGGAGGGTGTGCCGACACCACCCCGTCTTTGCGGTAGCGGTTGTAGCGGGCGCCCAGCAAAATCACAGCCGGCAGCGCGATCCAGCCGCCCATGGCGTGCACCACCACCGAGCCTGCAAAGTCATGGAACTCATCGCCCGTGACCGCCTTGATCCAGGCCTGCACGCCAAAGTGCTGGTTCCAGGCAATGCCCTCAAAGAAGGGGTAAACAAAGCCCACGATCACCGCTGTGGCGATCAGCTGAGGCCAAAACTTGGCCCGCTCGGCAATGCCGCCCGAAATGATGGCGGGAATGGCTGCTGCAAAAGTCAGCAAAAAGAAAAACTTGACCAGGTCATAACCGTTCTTGGCGGCCAGCTGTTCCGCTCCCACAAAGAAAGTGGTGCCGTAGGCCACGCTGTAGCCCACCACAAAATAAACCACGGTGGACACCGAAAAGTCCACCAGGATTTTGACCAGCGCATTGACCTGGTTCTTTTTGCGAACTGTGCCCAGCTCCAGAAATGCAAAACCGGCGTGCATGGCCAACACCATGATGCCGCCCAACAAAATAAAAAGCGCATCCGCGCCCTGTTTCAGTGCTTCCACGATCGTCCTTTGATGATTTTTGAATCAATTTGGTGCATTTTGAGGGTCATCCACCCCCGCGCACCAAACAAAAGCAAGAAGCGCACCCAAAACGACACACGCTTGTCGGGCACCCCCTTGTCCCCCAAACCGGTGCACAGAGCCCTCACGTAAGATGCGCTCCTTCATCTGATTCAGAGTTCAGACTCACGCCCGCACTCCCCCATGGAAGCATTTTTCGTCTCTACCGGCATCGTGGCCTTGGCCGAAATGGGTGACAAAACCCAATTGTTGTCTCTGGTGCTGGCCGCCCGTTTTCGCAAACCATGGCCCATCGTGCTCGGCATTTTGGTGGCCACCTTGGCCAACCATGGCTTGGCCGGAGCGGTGGGCAGCTGGGTCACCACCATGATGGGGCCCGATGTGCTGCGCTGGGTGCTGGGCGCGTCCTTCATCGCCATGGCGGTGTGGATGCTGATCCCCGACAAGCTCGACGATGAAGAAGGTGACAGCGCCCCGCGCATGGGCGTGTTTTTGACCACCGTGGTGGCCTTCTTTCTGGCCGAGATGGGCGACAAAACCCAGATCGCCACCGTCATGCTGGCCGCGCAGTACAACGCCTGGTTCGCCGTGGTGGCGGGCACCACGCTGGGCATGATGCTGGCCAACGCCCCGGTGGTGTGGTTGGGCGACGCCATCACCCGGCGCGTGCCGCTGCGTTTGGTGCACCTGATCTCGGCGGGCATTTTTGCCGTGTTGGGGGTGATCGCATTGTCTGGCTGGGGCAGCTGAAGCGTCTGCAAAGCAGCCCCGCCATTGGTCACCTCGGCTGTGCGAAGCCTTGTGCAGATCCGGTGCGGGGCCTGATTTATCGCCCTTATACTTAGGCCATGCGCCGATTTGAACCCGATTGCGGGCGCCGAAACCGTGCTGGTTTCGAAATTCAGCTAAATGGCGTGTGTTTCAACCCACTGAAGCCCGGCCCAGCTGACTGCGAAGCCGGGTTTTTGTTTTTTGCACACCTGAACACATTCGATGCTGATCGCCGAATCCCAAAGCATGCTGTTTGAGGCCCCTTTGCCCTTGCAAAGCGGCGCGTCCCTCCGTGGCTATTCACTGAGCTACGAAACCTACGGCACGCTCAATGCCGACAAATCCAACGCCGTGCTGATCTGCCACGCGCTCAATGCCTCGCACCATGTGGCGGGCGTGTACGCCGACCAGCCCAAAAACCTGGGCTGGTGGGACAACATGATTGGCCCGGGCAAGTCGCTCGACACCGACCGCTTTTTTGTGATCGGCGTGAACAACCTGGGATCGTGCTTTGGCTCCACCGGCCCCATGCACATCAACCCCGACACCGGGCGCGTGTATGGCGCGGATTTTCCGGTGGTCACGGTGGAAGACTGGGTCAACGCACAAGCCCGCTTGCTCGATGCATTGGGTATTGAACAACTGGCCGCCGTGATGGGCGGCAGCCTGGGCGGCATGCAGGCGCTCTCTTGGACGCTGCAATACCCCGAGCGCGTGAAACACGCCTTGGTGGTGGCGAGCGCCCCCAACCTGAACGCCGAAAACATCGCCTTCAACGAAGTGGCCCGCCGCGCCATCGTGACCGATCCGGATTTCAACGACGGTCACTTTTACGCAAAGGGCGTGGTGCCCAAGCGCGGCCTGCGCATCGCCCGCATGATTGGCCACATCACGTACCTGAGCGACGACGTGATGAACGAAAAGTTTGGCCGCGAGCTGCGCGCGGCGGTGACGCACAACGCCACCGGCTACAAATACTCCACACAAGAAGTGGAGTTCCAGATCGAGAGCTACCTGCGCTACCAAGGCGACAAGTTCAGCGAGTACTTTGACGCGAACACCTATTTGCTGATCACACGGGCGCTCGATTACTTTGACCCGGCCCGCGCCT
>JANQXJ010000202.1 GCA_030729445.1 Limnohabitans sp.
CATCCAGGCTGCGCTGTGAAAACTGGGCTTCTTGCGCCCGGCGCTCCAAGCTGCGCTGTTGTTCGCGGCATTCAGACAGCTTGCGCTCGGCCTCGATCACACGCTCGTCCAGTTGGGCATGCCGCTCTTGGGTGTCGGCCAGCTGCATGTCCAGCTCTTCGAAGCGGGCTTCGGCCGTGACACGGCGCTCTTGCAGCTCATCGAGCAAAGCTTCGACTTCGGCCAGATCGTTGCTGATTTGCTCGCTGCGGGCACGGGTTTGCGCCACCAGCTGAGACAGTCGCAGGGTCTCGACCTGCAGCTCGTGCGTGCGCGACTGGCTTTCGCTGGCTTCGCGGCGCACCGTGATCAAACGCTGCGAGGCATCGGCATAAGCCGCTTCGGCCCGCACCAGTGCGCTGCGGCTTTCTTCTGAAATCAGGGTCTGGGCACGCAGCTGCTTTTCAAGGTTCTCAATCTCTTGGGCGCGGCCAAGCATTCCGGCTTGCTCGGAATCTGGGGCGTAAAACACCACGCTGTTCAGATCGACCGCATGGCCCGCTTGCACCAACAGGGTTTCGCCTGCTTGCAGCTGGCTGCGCCAGGCCAGAGCATCTTCCAGATTGGGGGCGGTGTAGCAGCCTTGCAGCCAGTCGACCAGCAGGGCCGATAAACCACCATCGTGCACGCGCAGCAACTCGGCCAAGGGCTTGCAGCCTGCAGGCATGCCGCTGCGTGGCGCAGCCTTAGCGGCCAACGGCGGGCTGAAAAAGCTCAGTTTGGCGGGCGGCGCGTCGTTGGCAAAGGCGCGAACCATGTCCAGACGCGAAACTTCCAAAGCCGACAGGCGTTCGCGCAAGGCAGATTCCAAAGCGTTTTCCCAGCCCGGCTCGATGTGGATGCGGCTCCACAAACCCTCCAAGCCGTCCATACCGTGCTTGGCCAGCCAAGGTTTGAGCTTGCCGTCGGTACGCACTTTTTCTTGCAAGGCCTTGAGCGCCTCGATGCGAGCACTCAAGTCGGCCAGCTTTGACGACTCCTGGTTCACAGCGGTTTGGCGCGTGCGGCGGTCTTCGTCCAGCGCGGGCACCTGTTCTTGCAGGTCTTGCAGACGAGCTTCGGCCTCGGCAGACAGGGCTTCGGCCTCGGACAGTTGTTCTTGCAATTGGCTCAGGCGGGCCTCGTCGGGCGCGGCCAAGGCGTTGCGGTCGGTCAACAGGCGTTCACGGCGGGTGTCCAGCTGACGAGATTGTTCTTCGACGTTGCGCTGGTCTGCGGCCAGCACGCCAATTTGCTGCTGCACCTGCACCACGGTGGCGCGTTGGGCGGTGGCGTCGTTTTGGGCTTTGCGCAGGGCTTCTTCAAGATCGGGCAGCGCCATGGCCTGGTCTTCCACCTGCGCCGCCAGCGTCATGCTCTGGTCCTCGGCCATGGCCGCTTGTTCAGACAGGGTTTCCAACTCGGCTTGGGCGTCTTGGCTGCGGGTGCCCCATTGGGCGGTTTGCTCGATCAGCTGCTGAAGGCGCTGCTCGGCACGTTGACGGCCCTCCACCACAAAGCGAATTTCGGCCTCCAGCCGCCCCACTTCGGCGCTGGCTTCATACAGCTTGCCTTGCGCCTGATTGACCTGGTCTCCTGCGGCGTAATGGGCCTGACGAATGGTCTCTAAATCCGCCTCGACGTGGCGCAAATCGGCCATGCGGGACTCCAGCGCATTCACCGCCTGGTCCACGTCCGACTTCATGCGGCCCTGGTCGGCCTCGGCGTCGCGTCGCTTCAAAAACCACAGCTGGTGCTGCTTGAGCGTGCTGTCTGCCTGCAGGGTGTTGTAGCGGTGAGCGACCTCGGCCTGCTTTTCCAGCTTTTCCAAGTTGGCATTCAGCTCACGCAGGATGTCGTCCACCCGAGTCAGGTTCTCGCGGGTGTCGGACAGGCGGTTTTCAGTCTCGCGGCGGCGTTCCTTGTATTTGGAGACGCCCGCGGCTTCCTCGAGGAACAAGCGCAGCTCTTCGGGGCGCGACTCGATGATGCGGCTGATCGTGCCTTGGCCAATGATGGCGTAAGCGCGTGGCCCCAGGCCGGTACCCAAAAACACGTCCTGCACGTCACGGCGGCGCACCGGCTGGTTGTTGATGTAATAACTGCTGTTGCCGTCGCGGGTCAGCACGCGCTTGACGGCGATTTCGGCAAACTGGCCCCATTGCCCGCCTGCGCGGTGGTCTTCGTTGCTGAACACCAGTTCCACACTGGCGCGGCTGGCGGGTTTGCGGGTGGTGGTGCCGTTAAAGATGACGTCCTGCATGGACTCGCCACGCAACTCAGACGCTTTGGACTCGCCCAGCACCCAGCGGACGGCGTCCATGATGTTGGATTTGCCGCAACCGTTGGGGCCGACCACACCCACCAGCTGCCCGGGCAGCAAGAAATTGGTCGGTTCGGCAAACGATTTGAAGCCCGAAAGCTTGATGGAATTGAGGCGCACGGCGGTTCGGTTTGTGGTCGGATCGTTGGTTGATCAGATAAAAGGGCCAGCCCAAATGGCCAACACCGCTTAAAACGTCAATGTTACCCGACAGGCATGGTGAAAAACCTTCCCACAAGCCCAAGACCTAGCGGGCAGCCTCCATCCCGGATAATCGGGGGATGAATCCCCTTCTCGCCAAGCTGCAACCCTATCCTTTTGAACGGCTCAAACAGCTGTTCTCCAGCGTCACGCCCAACCCAGCCCTGCGCCACATCAGTTTGGGCATTGGCGAGCCCAAGCACGCCACGCCCGCTTTCATCCAAGAAGCGCTCAAGGACTCGGTGGCCAATGGCCTGTCGGCTTACCCGGCGACAGCAGGCGAACCCAGCCTGCGCAAGGCCTGCGCCGCCTGGTTGCAAACACGTTACAACTTGGCCTTGGACCCGCTCACACAGGTGTTGCCGGTGAACGGCTCGCGCGAAGCCCTGTTTGCCCTGACACAAACCGTGATCGACCCAACCCGACCCGGTGCCACCGTGGTCAGCCCCAACCCGTTCTATCAAATCTACGAAGGCGCGGCTTTATTGTCTGGCGCTGAGCCCTATTACGTGCCCAGCGACCCAGCTCGCAACTTTGGCAACGACTGGGACAGTGTGCCTGCCGAGGTCTGGGCCCGCACGCAGCTGCTGTTCGTTTGCTCACCCGGCAACCCTACGGGTGCGGTCATGCCGCTGTCCGAGTGGGAAAAGCTGTTTGCCCTGTCGGACCAGCACGGTTTCGTGATCGCATCCGACGAGTGCTACAGCGAGATCTATTTCCGCGAAGAAGCGCCTTTGGGCGGTCTGGAAGCGGCCCACCAGCTGGGCCGCACCGACTTCAAGCGCCTGATCGCCTTCACCAGCCTGAGCAAACGCAGCAATGTGCCCGGCCTGCGCAGCGGCTTTGTGGCGGGTGACGCGGCCATCATCAAGCAATTTTTGCTTTACCGCACCTACCACGGCAGCGCCATGAGCCCGGTGGTGCAAGCGGCCAGCGTGGCCGCCTGGGGCGACGAAGCCCATGTGGTGGACAACCGCAACCAATACCGCACCAAGTTCGCTCAGGTCACGCCCGTGCTGGCCGAAGTGCTGGATGTGAAATTGCCCGACGCCAGCTTTTACCTGTGGGCGGGCGTGCCTGCAGGCTGGCAAGGTGACGACGCCGCATTTGCGCAAGCGCTTTATGAAGCAGAACACGTCACCGTCCTGCCCGGCAGCTATCTGGCGCGAGAATTCAAGGGCAGCAACCCCGGCCGGGGCCGTATCCGTATGGCGCTGGTGGCGGAAACCGCCGAGTGCCTGGAAGCGGCCGAGCGCATCGCCCGCTTTGTGCGTGCCCATCCTGTGAAGATGGACCCCGGATCAAGTCCGGGGTGACAGATCAAGTGCACATGCTTGGCAGATTGCAATCTTGGCTATTCATGTGATGTCATGCTTGGCTATTCATGTGATGTCATGCTTGGCTATTCCTGTGTTGTCATGCTTGGCTATTGATGTGTTGTCATGCCGGGCTTGACCCGGCATCCATCTTCTTGAGAGACCCCCAACGATGACCACCACCCGAACATCCATTTGTCACGACACCCTGCGTCTGGCCGAGCAGCTGATCGCCCGCCCTTCTGTCACGCCCGACGATGCGGGCTGCTTGGACCTGATCACTGAGGCTTTGAAGCCCCTGGGCTTTGTTTGCGAGTTCATGGATTCAGGCCCCGACACCTTCCGCGTGCGCAACCTCTGGGCCAAACGTGCAGGCACCTCGGGTCAGACCTTGGCCTTTGCCGGGCACACCGACGTGGTGCCCACCGGGCCGCTCACGCAATGGGACAGTGACCCCTTCACGCCCACCCACAAGGACGGCAAGCTGTTCGGACGCGGCGCAAGCGATATGAAAACCTCGCTGGCGGCCATGGTGGTCGCGGTGCAGGAGTTTTTGGCGACCAACCCCAATCCGGCTTTGGGCATCGCCTTTTTGCTGACCAGCGACGAAGAAGGCCCGGCCCTTGATGGCACCGTGGTCGTTTGCGACAAGCTCCAAGCCCGTGGCGAAGCCCCCCAGTTTTGCATCGTGGGTGAACCCACTTCGGTGCAGCAGACGGGCGACATGATCAAAAACGGCCGACGCGGCACATTGAGTGGCAAGCTCACCGTCAAAGGCGTACAGGGCCACATTGCCTACCCGCACCTGGCCGACAACCCGATCCACCGCCTCGCGCCTGCGTTGGCCGATTTGGTCGCCATCCGCTGGGACGAAGGCAATGCCTTCTTCCCGCCCACCAGCTGGCAGGTGAGCAACATCCACGCGGGGACAGGCGCGAGCAACGTGATCCCAGGCGACTGCGTGGTCGACTTCAACTTCCGCTTTTGCACCGAGTCCACACCCGAAAGCCTGCAGCAGCGGCTGCAAGCGGTGCTCGACCAACACGGTCTGAAGTACGAGCTCAAATGGACCTTGGGTGGACGGCCATTTCTGACCACACCCGGTACTTTGGTCAAGGCGATTGAACAAGCCATCACCGATGAAACCGGTTTGAAAACCGAGCTGTCCACCACAGGGGGCACCAGCGACGGCCGATTCATTGCCCAAATTTGCCCACAAGTCATCGAGTTTGGCCCACCCAACGCGACCATCCACAAGGTCAACGAGCATGTGGCGCTGGCCGACATCGCGCCCCTCAAAAACATCTACCGCCGCACCTTGGAACAACTCAACGCGGGGCTGCCCGCATGAGTGCTCTCACCCTGCCCGCGCTGATCGAAGAAGCCGCACAGCGTCTGGAAGCTGCTGGCGTGGCGTTTGGCCACGGCACCCAAAGCGCTTTTGACGAAGCCGTCTGGCTGGTGCTCTGGCGCTTGGGCCTGCCACTCGACACCGATCTCGATGAAATGGCCGTCCAAGCCGTGAGCGCCGAGCAGCGAGCCGCTTGCGCTGCGCTGATCGAGGAGCGCATCACCACCCGAAAACCAGCGGCCTACCTGACGCAAGAAGCTTGGTTGCAAGGCGTGTCGTTTTATATCGATGAGCGGGCCATCGTGCCACGCAGCCTGATTGCCGAGGTGCTGGCCGATGGGACGATTGACGCTTGGCTGAGCGATCAAACAAAACAAGTGCTGGACCTGTGCACCGGCAACGGCAGCCTGGCCGTCCTCGCGGCACTCGCATGGCCCGAGGTGCAAGTGACTGGGGCCGACATCTCTAACGACGCGCTGGCCGTGGCTGCCATCAACTTGGAGCGCCACGAATTGCAAAAGCGCGTGACCTTGGTGCACAGCGATGGTTTGTCTGCCCTGGCCGGTCCGTTTGACTTGATCTTGTGCAACCCGCCTTATGTGTGCCAAGCCAGCATGGACGCGCTGCCCGCCGAGTACCGCGCCGAGCCTGAACTGGCGCTGGCAGGTGGGGCTGATGGCATGGACTTTGTGCGCCAGCTGTTCAAACAGGCGCCTGAGCGGATGAGTGAACACGGCGTGCTGGTGCTGGAAATCGGTAACGAGGTGGGGCATTTCATCGCTGCCTTTCCAGAACTCGAAGTGGCTTGGTTGGACACCAGCGCAGGAGACGATCAGGTCTTGATCGTCACCCGCGAGGCCTTGCTCAGGCTGTAAGGGCACGCCTGAGCCGACATCGGCGAAAATAGCGGGTTATCCCGTAGCGATTTCAGCCCTCTCGCTGACCCTGCCCCCTATCCCGGAATCCGTCCGGAACCTGTCCGGACACTGTTCTTTCATGATCAACCTCAAAAACGTCACCCTCCGCCGAGGCACCAAGGTGCTGCTCGACCAAACATCGGTCACCCTCAACCCCGGAGAGAAGGTCGGTCTGGTTGGTCGCAACGGCGCGGGCAAATCCACTTTGTTTGCCTTGTTCAACGGCACACTCAACGAAGACGGTGGTGATTTCGAGATGCCCAAAGCCTGGCGCATGGGTCAGGTCGCGCAGAACATGCCTGAGACCGACCAGCCAGCGTCTGAGTTTGTGCTGGAGGGAGACACCCGCCTGGCCGAGCTGCGCCAGCGTTTGGTGGCGGCCGAGGCCAGTGGCGACGGCATGGAGATGGCGCACGTCTACACGGACCTGGCCGATGCGGGCGACCACGACGCCCTGCCCCGCGCCGAGGCCTTGATTTTGGGCCTGGGATTTCGGGTAGACGAACTGAACAACCCGGTCAACAGCTTCTCGGGTGGCTGGCGCATGCGCTTGCAACTGGCGCGGGCGCTGATGTGTCCGTCGGACATTTTGTTGCTAGACGAACCCACCAACCACTTGGACTTGGACGCTTTGGTCTGGCTGGAAGCCTGGCTGCAACGCTATGCGGGCACCATGATCGTGATCAGCCACGACCGCGAGTTTTTGGACGCGGTGACCAACGTCACGCTGCACATCGACCACGCCAAACTGACGCGTTACGGCAGTAACTACAGTGGCTTTGAAATTTTGCGGGCCCAGCAAATGGAGCTCCAACAGGCCTCGTTTGCCAAACAGCAAGACAAGATTGCCCACCTGCAAAAGTTCATCAACCGCTTCAAGGCCCAGGCCAGCAAGGCCAAACAGGCGCAAAGCCGTGTCAAAGCCCTGGAGCGCATGGAAAAAGTGGCCCCGCTGCTGGCCGATGCCGAGTTCACCTTCGGCTTCAAAGAGCCCAACAACCTGCCCAATCCGATGCTGGCCATCAGCGAGGCCAGTTTTGGTTACCTGGTCGACGGCGAGCCCAAAACCATCGTGCAAGGCGTCAGCAAATCGGTGCTGGCCGGGCAGCGCATCGGCATTCTGGGGGCCAACGGCCAGGGCAAATCAACCTTGGTCAAGACCATTGCCCGCACCATGCCCCAACTGTCAGGCACGCTGACCGAGGGCAAAGGCCTGAACATCGGCTACTTTGCCCAGCAAGAGCTTGATGTGCTGCACCCGCAAGACAACCCGCTGGAGCACATGATCCGCCTGGCCAAAGAGCTGGGCCCGAACAGTGGCGAGCCTAGCCGCGAGCAAGATTTGCGCAACTACCTGGGCACCTTCAACTTCAGTGGCGACATGGTCAAACAAGCCGTGGGCACCATGAGCGGCGGTGAAAAAGCCCGCTTGGTGCTGGCCATGATTGTGTGGCAGCGCCCCAACCTCTTGCTGCTGGACGAGCCGACCAACCACCTGGACTTGGCCACGCGCGAAGCGCTGTCGATGGCGCTCAACGAGTTTGAAGGCACCGTCATGCTGGTCAGCCACGACCGCGCCTTGTTACGTGCCGTTTGCGACGAGTTCTGGATGGTCGGTCGTGGCAAGGTCGAGCCCTTTGACGGCGACTTGGACGATTACCAAAAGTATTTGCTGGAAGAATCCAAACGTCTGCGCGAAGCGGCCAAAAATTCAGCGCGAGATGCTGTGGCCACGGCTGTGCCTGAGACGCCATCAACGAACATGGCCCCCGTGCCCAGCAGCCCTGCCAGTGGGGGGGCCGCAGCGACCGCAGCCACCGCTGCCTCGCCATCCACCTCAACGACACAATCCGGAACAGGACTGAGCAGTGCCGAGCAACGCAAACTGGAAGCACAAAAGCGCCAGCAACTGGCCACACAAACCAGGCCGCTCAAACGCGAACTGGAGCAAAACGAGCAACGCATGGCCAGCATCGAAGCCGAGAAAACACGCCTGGAAGCGCTGCTGACCACACCCGTATCGCCAGCCGAAATGGCCGATGCGGGCCGCCGACTCAAGGCCCTCGCCGATGAAGTCTCCGGCCTGGAAGAGCGCTGGTTGGAGCTGACGTCTTTGCTCGAAGAAGCCACCTCGGCAGCGGTGTAAAACTCGACCATGAAACCCAATGGCTGGTCTTTGCCTGACCAGCTCATTGGGACAATCGAATCTTCGGTCTGTTGGCTTTCTGCGCGTACGCCCAAGAACTGAGCCGGGCCCAAATAAAGTACACCGTCAATGAAGGGCGATGAATGGCGCTCGCAGAAATGAAAAAAGCACTTTGTACCGAAATACAAAGTGCTTTTAAATTTGGTGGGACCAGCGGGGGTCGAACCCACGACAAACGGATTAAAAGTCCGCTGCTCTACCAACTGAGCTATGGTCCCTTTGCTGTGGTGACGTGCACTGCAGCAAGTCTCAAATTATAGCGTCATTTTTTCGCCCTCTCGGGCTGGACGCTAAAAAATTCAAAATTTCTGAGGCCGCGCACATGCCAAAAGTCGCGGTCACGCTCACCACCGATCCATAGCCATGGCAATTGAGCGAGCCGTCGCCTTCGATCGCACACGAGGCATCGGGTGGCGCCACGGCTTCGCGGCTGAACACGCCCTGAACACCGATGCTCTTTCCACCTTTGGCCGCACCGTGGTGTTTGCGCAGGCGGTAACGCAGTTGGGCCAACAGCGGGTCGTGCGTGATGCGCGAGAGGTCATCCACATCGACCTTGTGCGCCAAGCGTTTGCCACCCGCAGCGCCCACGGTGATGAAGCCCACGCCTTCGTCCAACGCCCATTGCGCCAGGCTCACTTTGGCTTTGACCTGGTCACAGGCATCGACCAAGGCATCGGGCATGCAGGGCAAGAGCGTCGGCCAGTTCTCGGGGGTCACAAAATCGTCCACCACGTCGACTTGGCAATGCGGGTGAATCAAGGCAATGCGTTCTTGCATGGCCAGCACTTTGGATTGGCCTGTGGTGTTGCTGAGCGAGTGAATTTGGCGATTGATGTTGGACTCGGAAATATGGTCCATGTCAACGAGCGTCAAACGCGCCACCCCACTGCGGGCCAAAGCTTCAGCGGTCCAGGAGCCCACCCCACCGATGCCGACCACCACCACATGCGCTTGTTGTATGCGACTGGCCCCGGCCACGCCGTAGAGGCGTTGCAAGCCGCCAAAGCGTCGAGTGCTTTCATCGTCGGCAACTGCCATCATGGGTGTAGGGCTCATGGGCGGGTCATGTAAATGAGATCGCAAGCACGCTGCTTAAAATATTTCTGGCTCAACGCATTTGCCATTGAAGAGCTGCCCAGGTGCCTGCAAAGATGCCTAAGACCGACAGCATGCTGCCCAAGCTCAAGGTCGATAAACCACTGAGACCCTGACCAAACGTGCAGCCCAAGGCCAACACACCACCTGTGCCCATAAGCCCCCCACCCACCAAATGGCGCACGAGGTCCGCACGGTCGTTGAAACCCTCCCATCGAAAACTACCCTGCTGAACAGCGCTCAAACAAGCACCGACCAGCACACCCAACACCGTGACCATGCCCAAAGTCAAACGTTTGCTGCCGTCGCTGTAGTACATCCAGGCATCAAGCCAATAAGCCACGGGCGCTGTAAAGCTCAACGCTTCCATGCGCCCACTTTGAGTGGTCAAATACATCGGCTCCAGGGTATCGGGGTGTTCCGGTACAAAACCCAGCACCCCACTGACCCACCAGAGTGACACGACCAACAAACCCAGACCTGCGCCGGTGACCCAATTGAACACCGAGTGAAACTGGCGATCTTTCACCACCCAGAACAACAGGAGCAAGGCCACTGCAAAAGCACTGATGCCAAAGCTCGTCTTCAAATCCAAACCGGCATAAATGGACAACCACTGTCCAATAAATGCACCGTGCGTCAGGTCGATGGACACCTGATCAAGACCGTGCACACGCCATACCGCCATCAGGCCTCGCATGGCCGCGAGGGCCGAAATGGCCATGGCCAGCAGCACAACCACAGACTTGAGGTTGCCCGTTGCCAAGCGGACCAACGACTTGCTGCTGCAGCCCGATGCCAGCACCATGCCTATGCCAAACAAACCACCACCCAAGATGGCGGACAGCCAAGGTAACTGTTCAGATGCGTAAATGGTGCTCAAAGGGCTGAGCCAGCCGAGCCACGACATCAGGCCGAACCCGGCGATGGCCACGGCAACAGCCAAGGCCCATTGGCGCAAGCGGGTGGCATCACGCATCACCACCCAATCACTGATGGCCCCCATGGTGCAAAAGTGACCACGGTGTATCAGCACCCCTGCCAACAAAGCAATGACAAAGCTGGCACCCCAAACTTGGAGGGCCATCTGCTGGACCTCACCCGTGGTCAACAAAGTCATGGGATGTCAGCGCAATCGGCCCAGACGCTCACGCGCAGTACTCGCCGTTTCGGCCTCTGGATAAGCTGCAATCAAATCTTCCAAAGTTTTGCGTGCAGCCGCCATGTCCTTGAGCTCAATTTGCACGTTGGAGATGGCCAGCATCGCCTCGGCCGCACGCGGATGTTTCGGCGCCATGTTCAGCAACCTCTGAAAATTATCCATGGACTCCTTGTAAGCTTTGATGGCGTACTGCGCGTTGCCCAACCAAAAAAGGGCTGAGGGCACGTAAGCGCTCGAGTCATAACGCAAAACAAATGACGACAAGGCCGTTTGTGCCGTTGGAAAATCGGCTTGCCGAAAAAAAGCCATGGCTTTTTCAAATTCGGACTTCTCTGAGGGATCGACCATCACTTCCTTGCCATCAATCGTGGTGGCGACAGGCTCGAAACGGCGCAAACGGTCCTCCACACTGATGAGGACATCTTTTTGCCGAAGCTGCAATTCAGTCAGGTCCCGTGCCAGGCGTTCTTGTGCGCCCAAGCTTTGAGCCAAGTCCGATTTGAGGCGTTCGATTTGTCCCTGCAAATCCAACAAAGCACCACGCAGCTGTTCAATGGCCTGACTTTGTGATTGATTTTGAGTCTTGGCGTTTTGCTCGATCAGGGCGCGGGTGGCATTTTGAGATTGCTCAAGGCGCTGACGCAAATCAAGGATGGCCCGTCGGGCTTCATCGTCCCCACCAAACAAAGACGCTTGGGCGGGGATGGACAAGGCAGCCAAACTCAGGGCCATGGCCATGGCGGCAGTTCTCCAGCCAGATCGAACGACGTGTTGCATAACAGGCCTCAATAACGAATTTCAACGCGGCGGTTTTGCGCCTGATCCACCTCGGTACCACCCGTGGCCAATGGCTTTTCCTTGCCAAAACTCACCGCCTCGAGCTGGGACTCTGGCACGCCCAACAAATTCAGGGCCTGGCGGACTGCGTCAGCACGCTTTTGCCCCAAGGCCAAGTTGTACTCGCGGCCACCACGGTCATCGGTATGGCCTTCAAGATTCGCCTTGCGTTGCTTGTTGGCTTGCAAGAATTGGGCATGAGAGGCGATGACAGAGCGTGCTTCAGCGCGAATCACAAAACTGTCGTAGTCAAAAAAGACCACGTGAGCGATGCCTACAGGGCCTTGGCCTGGCGTGGTTTGAACCACGGACATGGGCGCAACAGCGCTGGTTTGAGCGCCGCCTTGACCTGCACCGATACCTTGAACGCCTACGCTGACAGCGCTGGATGTAGCCGACTTGTCTTCCACTGGCACATCATCCAGCTTCACCCCCGAGGCACATCCTGCCAAAACTGCAGAGACCAACACCAACGACCAAAATTGCTTGTTCATACTCAACCTCATGGATAAAAAACGGATTTGTAATTCAGACCTCAGGGACGTACAGGGCCCCAGTGGGGTTCACGGATGTCACCACCTTGACCAACCAGTCGGGCTTTGATTCGTCCGTCCAGCGTGGTGGTCATCAAGGCCTCACCACCTTGCTGCGTGGCATAAACCAGCAAACGGCTGTTGGCTGCAAAACTGGGACGCTCATCGGCATTGGAGTCTGTCAATGCCAAGACTTGGCCAGTGGCCAATTCCATCAGATGCAATCTGAAGCCACTGGGCAAACGAGAAACATAAGCCAGCCAACGACCGTCGGGGCTAACCGCAGGAGAAATGTTGTAATTTCCAGAAAAGGTGACCCGCTCAGCTGGGCCGCCTTGGGCTGGCATTTTGTAGATTTGGGGGCTGCCACCGCGGTCACTGACAAAGTACAAAGTGTTGCCGTCCGGCGAAAAAGCGGGTTCGGTGTTGATGTTGCCCGATGTCAAGCGTTGGGGCTCGCCGCCCTGCAAAGAAACCCGATACAGCTGGGAGCCACCTTCACGGCTGAGCGTGGCCACCAACGAACGACCATCTGGGGCCCAAGCCGGTGCACTGTTGGAGCCCTTAAAGTTGGCCACCACCCGGCGCTGACCTGTCGCGAGTTCGTGGACATAAACCACTGGCTTGCGTGATTCGAAAGACACATAAGCCAATTGGGCGCCGTTTGGCGACCACGATGGCGAGATGATGGGCTCGGGGCTTGTGAGGGCTGAGCGAGCGCCCTCGCCATCAGAATCGGCAATCCACAGACTATAGCGGCCGCTGGATTTGGTGACATAGCTGATGCGAGATGTGAACACACCGGGCGTGCCAGTCAACTGCTGGTAGACCCAATCCGACACACGGTGAGCAGACAGGCGCAGATCTGCTGCGGTCACGTTGTCCTTAAAGTCCGACTTTTCTTGGCCCTTCACGGCATCCCACAAGCGGGCCCGCACGTCGTAACGTCCGTTTGCCAAGCGCGTGATCGAACCCGCCACCAAGGCTTCTGCCGACAGCGGACGCAAGGCCGTCCAATCTGGACGACTCATTTCGTCAAGTGTCAAACTGGCTGCAGACAATGGTTTGAACTGGCCACTGCGGGTCAGGTCGGCTTGCACAATTTGAGATAACTTCTGAGTGGCTTGGGCTTCCCCTTTGAATGGGGCCACCAACACAGGCAATTGGGTCAGGCCAACTCCCGTCACTTCTACACGAAACTGCGCATGGGCATTGACCATCGCCAATGACAGACAGGCAGCCATCAACAGCGAACCCAGACGGCGAACAGGCGAACAAAGCAGGTTCATTGGCATCAACTCAATGGGGTGGCAATAAAACGCCAATCGTACACCGTGAAGGCCCCTTTTTGCCCCATGAACGCGCCCAAACCCCAAACACTTCACCAGGCCAATGCATTCAGCGTCTCATCATGCGCAAGCTCTCCCACCTCGATCACTCGCCATGTCCAAGGCCTCAGGCCAATCAGATGGCGGGCTTGCTTACAATCGCTCCACCCATGTCTGAAGCCCCACCCGACTCCCAGCCGCCCTCAGGCTTCGCCCCACAGCCGGGCATTGCCCAGCGTTTGCTGCGCCTCAAGCCCTATTTTTGGCGTCAACGCAGCGTTTGGGCGCTGGCTGTTGGGGCCACCTTGGTTGCTGCCCTGACCGAACCCCTGATTCCAGCCCTGTTTCAGCCCCTCCTGGACAACGGCTTTGCCCAAAACAGTTTGCCTCTTTGGTCTATTCCCTTGGTGGTCATTGGCCTGTTTGGCCTGCGGGGCTTGGCGCACTTTGTGTCGCAGTACGCTCTGGCGCGTGTGACCAACGATGGCATGGAAAAACTCCGCAGCGACCTGTTTGCCAAACTTGTCAGGGCAGATTTGTCCTTGTTCAACCGACAGTCGGCGAGTGCTTTGTCCAACACCGTGGTCTACGAGGTACAAATTGGCGCCTCCCAACTGGTCTCGGCCTTGATCGGTTTGACCCGCGATGGCTTCACCTTGATGGCCTTGGTGGGGTACTTGATGTGGCTGAACTGGCAGCTCACGCTGGTGGTGTTTACGGTGGCACCGGGTCTGAGCTGGATCATGAAAGTGCTGTCTCGGCGCTTGTATGGATTGACCAAAGAGAGCCAGAAAGCCACGGATGACCTGGCCTACGTGGTGGAAGAAAACGTGCTGGCCCACCGCATGGTGAGGCTGCATGGAGCCCAAGCCCAGCAATTCGGACGTTTCAATGCCTTAGGGCAGCAGCTGCGTCGCTTGGCCCTCAAATCTACCGTGGCTTCGGCCGCCATGACACCACTGACCCAAATCATGGCCGCGGTGGCCCTGTCCTTGGTCTTGGTCATCGCCTTGGTGCAGAGCCGCGAAGCCGGATCGGGGGCCACGGTGGGCGGATTTGTGGCCTTCATCACAGCCATGCTGATGCTGATTGCCCCCATTAAACGCTTGGCCGATGTGGCCAATCCCATCACGCGGGGACTGGCCGCTCTGGAACGAGGCCTGGCGCTGATGCACGATGCCCCCGAAGAAAGCCAAGGCCAACATCAGGTGCAACGCGCCATGGGTGCCCTGCAATGGCAAGACGTGGGAGTGCAGTTCAACCCGGATGGGGCACCGGCCTTGGCGCAGATCGATTTGAGTGTTCAGCCTGGCGAGACGGTGGCCTTGGTGGGCACCTCAGGCGCAGGCAAAACCACGCTGATTCAGTTGCTGCCGCGCTTTTTGAATCCGAGCAGCGGACAAGTGCTGTTAGACGGCGTACCCCTGCCCATGTGGCAACTGGACAGCCTGAGAAAACAATTGGCCATGGTCAGCCAAGACGTGGTCATGCTCAACGACAGCTTGGCCAGCAATGTGAGTCTGGGCGACACACCCGACCGTGCCAAGGTGCAGAAATGCCTGCAAGCGGCCAATCTGTGGGCCCATGTTCAAACCTTGCCGCAGGGCATGGACACATTGCTGGGCCACAACGCCAACCAACTCTCAGGGGGACAGCGCCAGCGCTTGGCGATTGCTCGCGCCTTGTACAAGGATGCCCCCATTTTGATTCTGGACGAGG
>JANQXJ010000203.1 GCA_030729445.1 Limnohabitans sp.
ACCTGGTGGAGATGACCCGTCCGTCCGGCGTGGACGCCGAGGTGACCATGAGCACCCTGCCCCTGCTGGATGGCGCAGTGGACTGCGTGCAAGCGGGCATCGTCAGCTCTTTGCAGCCCGCCAATGTGCGCCTGCGCCGCGCCCTGCGCAACGCCGACGAGTTCGTGGGTGACCCCCGCTACCCGCTGTTGTTCGACCCACAAACCGCGGGTGGCCTGCTGGCCAGCGTGCCCGCCGACCAAGCCGCCGCCTGTGTGCAAGCGCTCAAGGCGGCTGGCTACGTGCACACCGCCATCATCGGCCGCATCACAGCACAAAGCCAAGCCATCGAGCCGGTGCTGCTGAAAACCTGAATGCCTTCAAGGCCTGTTATGTCATGAGCACCGAACACATCACCCTGAACGCGGACCTCAGCCAGCGCTGTATCGTCCACAGCCCCTCGCTCGGTTGGGTGGACTCACCTTCATCGGGCGTGTCGCGCCGCATGCTCGAGCGCGACGGCGGCGAAGTGGCGCGGGCCACGTCCATCGTGCGTTATGCACCGGGCTCGGCCTTTGCCAACCACACCCACGGCGGCGGCGAAGAAATTTTGGTGCTCGAGGGCACGCTGCATGACGAGCACGGTATCTACGGCCCGGGCACTTACATCAAGAACCCGGTGGGCAGCTCGCACGCGCCGTCCTCGCCCGATGGATGCACTTTGTTTGTGAAGCTGCGCCATTTGGACGCGCGTGACGACGAACGTGTGGTCATCGACACACGACGCAGCGATTGGCGACAAGGCATGGTGGATGGCCTCAAGGTCTTGCCGCTGAACACCTTCGAGACCCAAAACACCGCCATGGTGCGCTGGGCACCACAGACGTTTTTTAATCCGCACCGGCATTGGGGCGGCGAAGAGATCTTGGTGGTCGACGGCGTGTTCTCGGACGAGCACGGTGACTACCCTGCTGGCAGCTGGCTACGCAGCCCCCACATGAGCGAGCACCAACCGTTCAGCCGCGAGGGCTGCTTGATCTTGGTGAAAACCGGGCACTTGGTATAAACATGACATCACCCACACCCCCCATTCGCGCCGTTGTTTTCGATGCCTACGGCACGCTGTTTGATGTGTACTCCATCGGCGCTTTGGCCGAAAAACTCTACCCCGGCCAAGGCGCAGCCCTGTCGGTGCTGTGGCGCGACAAGCAGATCGAGTACACGCGCCTGATTTCGCTGAGCGACCCCAACCCCCAAGGCAGTCGGTACTACCAATCGTTTTGGGACATCACACGCGCGTCGCTGCGTTATGCACTGGCGCGTTTGGGCTTGATACACAGCGTGGCCAATGAAGACGCACTGATGGCCCAATACGCCCAACTCACGGCCTTCCCCGAAAACCTGGGCGTGCTGCAAGCCTTGCGCCAACGCGGTGTGGCGACAGCGATTTTGTCCAACGGCAGCCCCGAGATGCTGCAATCGGCCGTGCACAGTGCAGGCATGAGCGACTTGCTCGATGCGGTTTTGTCGGTGGACAGCGTGCGCCAGTTCAAAACCACGCCCACCAGTTACCAACTGGTGCAAGAACACTTTGGCTTTGCACCCGCGGATGTGTTGTTCGTGTCCAGCAACGCCTGGGACGCGCTGGGCGCCACTTGGTTTGGCTTCACCACCCTGTGGGTCAACCGCCAGGGTCTGCCGCCCGAGGCCATGGGTCCGGCGCCTCACCACACGGGCCGCGACTTGGGCGAAGTGCTGAAGGTGTTGGGCCTGCACTGAACACGCATTCAGTGCCCGATGATGAGGTCCTTGCCGTCTTTGTCGTGCACCGCAAATTTGTCCACCAGTGTGGCACTGGCTTCGTTCATGCCGCGCACCTCGACCTCGGCGCCTTCGCGGCGGAACTTGAACACCACCTTGTCCAAGGCACTCACGGCGGTGATGTCCCAGAAGTGCGCGCGGCTCACGTCGATCACCACACGCGGTACCACCTCGTCAAAGTCGAACGCGTCGATGAAGCGATCGGCACTGGCAAAAAACACTTGACCCACCACCTCATAGGTGTGGGTGTCTGCGGTGCTGGTCGAGTGCACCAGCAAAATCCGGCCGATTTTGTGCGCGAAGAAAAAGCCCGACAACAACACGCCGGTCAACACGCCTTGGGCCAAGTCGTGGGTGAACACCGTCACCACCACCGTGGCCAGCATGACCACGCTCGAACTCTTGGGGTGTTCGCGCAGGTTCTTGAACGAGCCCCAGTTGAAGGTGCCGATCGACACCATGATCATCACCGCCACCAAAGCGGCCATGGGAATTTGGCTGACCCACTCGCCCAAAAACACCACCAAGATCAGCAGCACCACACCGGCCACGAGCGTAGACAAACGGCCGCGCCCGCCGGATTTCACGTTGATCACCGACTGGCCGATCATGGCGCAACCGGCCATGCCGCCGATGAAGCCGGTGGCGATGTTGGCCACGCCTTGGCCCACACACTCGCGGCTCTTGTCGCTCTTGGTGTCGGTCATGTCGTCGACGATGGTCGCGGTCATGAGCGACTCCAGCAAACCCACCACCATGAGGGTGGCCGAGTAGGGCAGGATGATCATGAGCGTGTCCCAGTTCAGGGGCACATCGGGCAGCAAAAACACCGGCAAGCTGCTGGGCAACTCGCCCATGTCACCGACGGTGCGAATATCCAGGCCCAGCGCGATGGACACGGCCGTGAGCACCACGATGGTCACTAACGGCGAAGGCACGGCTTTGGTGAGGTAGGGCAGGCCGTAGATGATGGCCAATCCCGCGGCGGTCATGGCGTAGACATGCCAAGTCACGCCCACGGTGCTGGGGTTGAGCTCGGGCAACTGCGCCATAAAAATCAAAATCGCCAGCGCGTTCACAAAACCCGTGACCACCGAGCGCGACACAAAGCGCATCAGCTGCCCCAGGTGCAGCCAGCCCGCGATCACCTGCAACACGCCCGTGAGCACAGTGGCGGCCAACAGGTATTGCAAGCCGTGGTCTTTGACCAGCGACGCGATCACCAGCGCCATGGCGCCCGTGGCCGCCGAGATCATGCCGGGGCGACCGCCCGCAAACGCGATGATGGTGGCGATCGAAAACGAGGCGTAAAGCCCCACCTTGGGGTCCACACCAGCGATGATAGAAAACGCAATCGCCTCGGGGATGAGGGCCAGCGCGACCACCAGACCGGCGAGCACGTCGTTGCGGGCATTAAAAAGCCAAATTTGGCGAAGAGATTGAAGTGTCATGCCGATGAGGCCTGCGGCTGATCAGCCCGGGCCGTGGTTCAAAATGGGTCGAAGTTTGCACGAGCAGGCCCAAGGCGCTGCGCAGGGTGGCAAACAGGAAGAAAAAAAACGAAACCGGGCCCATGCCCGATGCCGGTCAAGGCGGCGCTACCGAATGAAAATGTCCGCGTGGCATGGCCAGACCCGGGAAGTCAACCCGAAGAAAGCTCAGCTGGGACGAAAAATTGCGCATCGCTGCATTCTAATGGGCTGTTTCATGGGCATTTCATGGGCTGTTGAGCCTCTGCACTTGCAGGTGTAAGCCATGCGCAGGCTCTGCTTTTTTAAAATCCACACCACCACCACGCCACACCGCTGCACATGACGACATCCTTTTCACTCGCACCCCTCATCGCGCCACACGGCCCACTGCGCGTGGCCATCAACCTGGGCAACCCGGTGCTGGCCGGACTGGATGCTGCCACGGGTGAACCCACAGGCATTTCGGCCGATCTGTCCCGCCGCTTGGCCGCGCAGCTGGGCCTGACAATTGAATGGCGCATCTTCAAAAAGGCCGACGAATCGGTGCAGTGTGTGCGCGCCGACGATGCCGACATCGGCTTTTTTGCCATCGACCCGGTGCGTGGCGAAGGCCTGCATTTTTCACCGCCCTATGTGCAAATTGAAGGGGCTTACATGGTGCGCAGCGACTCGCCACTGCAAAGCAACGAAGAGGTGGACCAAGCCAGCCACCGCGTGACAGTGGGCGCGGGAAGTGCCTACGATTTGTTCCTCACGCGCTGGCTGAAGCACGCCAACATCGTGCGTGCACCCAGCTCGCCTGCGGTGGTCGATGTGTTCATGGCCCAGCAGCTTGAGGTGGCTGCAGGCGTCAAGCAGCAACTGGAGGCCGATGCCCAGCGCCTGCCCGGCGTGCGCCTGTTGCCCGGCCGCTTCATGGTGATCCACCAAGCCATGGGCATGCCCGCCCAGCGTGGCGCCGAGGCACGCGACTACCTGAATAGGTTTGTAGAAGATGCCAAACAATCCGGCTGGGTGGCCGAGGCCTTTGTGCGGCACCAGATTCAGGGCGCTGCAGTGGCCCCACCGGGCTATCCCACACAGGACTGAGGACCCCGAGGTCCGGTGATAGATTGGGCTTGAATTTTTCAACCCCAGAGACACACCGATGACCTCGCAAAAAACCGACCGCCTGCCCGAGATCCCCCGTGAACAGATGACCGACGCACAACGTGCGGCAGTGGACGAACTGGTCAGCGGGCCACGCGGCAAACTGACCGGTCCATTCATTCCCCTGATGCGCAGCCCCGAGTTGATGCGCCGCCTGCAAAAAGTGGGCGAATACCTGCGCTACGACAACACCGTAGGCTTGCACAACTCGGAGTTCGCCGTGCTGGTGGTGGCACGCCACTGGTCACAACCGGTGGAGTGGCACATCCACAAACCGATTGCCATGAAAGCGGGCGTGAGCGAAGAAACCTGCAACGCGATTGCCGAAGGCCGCCGCCCGCCAAACATGACGGCGCAAGAAACTGTGGTGTACGACTTTTTGCAGGAGCTGCTGCACAACCAATCGGTGAGCGATGTGACGTGGGCCGCAGCCCAAAAGATGTTTGGCGACCAGGGCGTCATCGACATGACGGCGCACTGCGGTTACTACAGCTTGCTGGCCATGGTCATGAACACGACGCGCCGCAGCTTGCCGGACAACGCCGCGCCGGGCATTGCGCCCTTCCCCCAATAAGCCTGTTGATCAAGCTGCTTTAAGGGGCAACCCGATCAGCGCCGACAACTCTGCCAGTTCCAGGCCATCGACCATGTCCATGACGACCAAACCTTGTGGCGTGCAAGCGAGCGTGGCCAGGTCGGTGTAGACGCGTTTGACACAAGCAATCCCCGTCAGGGGATAACTGCAGTGTTGCACCAGTTTGCTTTGGCCTTGCTTGGTCAGCAGGTCCATCATCACCCAAGTTTGTTTGGCGCCCACGGCCAAGTCCATGGCGCCACCCACCGCCGGAATGGCCCCGGGCTCACCCGTGTGCCAGTTGGCCAAGTCGCCCGTGGCGCTGACCTGGAAGGCCCCGAGCACGCAAATGTCGAGGTGCCCGCCGCGCATCATGGCGAAGCTGTCGGCGTGGTGAAAAAATGCGCCGCCGGGCAGCAGGGTCACGGGTTGTTTGCCTGCATTGATCAGGTCGTAATCCTCCTGCCCTTTGGCTGGAGCCGGGCCCATGCCCAAGATGCCGTTTTCGCTGTGCAACAGCACCTCGCGGCTGGCCGGGATGTGGTTGGCCACCAGCGTCGGTTGGCCGATGCCCAGATTCACCGTAGCCCCTTCGGGAATGTCTTGCGCCACGCGGGCGGCCAATTCGTCTTTGCTGCGCCTTGTGTAGCTCATGCCTTGATGCCTCCGGCCTGCGTGGCCACACGGTCGATCTTGACGACCGCCTGCACAAAAATACCGGGCGTCACCACCGTCTCAGGATCCAACTCGCCCAATGCCACTTGCTCGTGCACCGTGGCCACGGTTTTGCGCGCCGCCATGGCCATGATGGGCCCGAAGTTGCGTGCTGCCTTGCGGTACGTCAGGTTGCCCCAGCGGTCACCCCGCTCGGCCTTGATCAATGCCAAGTCGGCATGGATGGGTGTTTCGTACACGTACATGCGGCCATCGATTTCGCGGGTTTCTTTGGGCGTGCCATCGGCGTGTTTGGCCAACTCGGTGCCGAAGCCCGTGGGCGTGAAAAAGCCACCAATGCCCGCACCAGCGGCCCGAATGCGTTCGGCCAAATTGCCCTGCGGCACCAGCTCCAGCTCGACCTGGCCCGAGCGGTACAGACCATCAAACACATACGAGTCGGTCTGCCGAGGAAAGCTGCAAATGATTTTGCGCACCCGGCCCTCCTTGAGCAAAGCCGCCAGGCCGTGCTCGGCATTGCCTGCGTTGTTGTTGACGAGGGTCAGGTCGCGTGCGCCTTGTGCCAACAGGCCCTCGATCAACTCGTCGGGAATGCCTGCGGTGCCAAAGCCACCGATCATGACGGTGGCCCCATCGGCCGTGCCCGCCAGCGCTTCGGCGACGGATGAAACGAACTTGTTGATCATCTTGAATAGGCTTGTGATAAGCCCTTCAAGCTTAGCCTGCGAAGCCCTTGCATCCAACACCGATACGGCAGCATCCAGACACATGGGCGACTTTAAGGGCCGTGCTCAGCCCCATAGTCACTCAAGGTCGATCAGTACTGCTTGTAAGGCAAGAACTTGCCCGACAGCACCACGTTCACGCGGTCGCCCTTGGGGTCGGGCTGGCGCACGATGTCCATGCTGAAGTCAATCGCGCTCATGATGCCGTCGCCAAACTCTTCGTGGATCAGCTCTTTGATGGTGGTGCCGTAGACGCTGACGATTTCGTACCAGCGGTAGATCAGCGGGTCGGTGGGCACTTGGCTGGGCAAGGAGCCTTTGTAGGGCACCACTTGCAGCCACTTGATTTCGTCGGCCGTCAGGCCAAAGATCTTGCCGATGATTTTGGCTTGCTTGGCGTCAAAGGTCATTTGGCCCAGGCACCCGGCGGTGACCCATTCCTTGGACAGGCCGACTTTTTCGGCGACGTCGCTCCACTTGATGCCTTTGGCCACTTTGGTGGAGATGATTTTTTCGGTGACTTCTAAACGGTTCATGAAAGACCTCTTGGGGGGAGTTGAAGATAAATCTGGAGAAACGAAAGAATCAATGGGCTTTGGCGCGGGACACCAAAAAGTCGACGATGTGGTTGCGCATGTCGTAGTAGCCCGGCAGGTGGTGCAGTTGGGCGCGGGTGCGTTCGCGTGGCAGCGGGTTGACCACCACTTCGGCCAAGCCACCGGGGACATAGCTGCCGCCCGACTCGTTGCCGTTGCTCATGAGCAAAATGCGGTCGGAGAGCAAAATCGCTTCGTCCACGTCGTGCGTGATCATGAAGACCGTCTGCTGCGTCTGGCGCACGATGGTCATCAGCTCGTCCTGGATGGTGCCGCGTGTGAGGGCATCGAGCGCGCCAAAGGGCTCATCCAGCAACAGCATCTTGGGCTGGATGGCAAACGCTCGGGCAATGCCCACGCGCTGCTTCATGCCGCCCGACAGCTGGCTGGGTTTTTTGTCGATGGCGTGCATCAAACCGACCATGCCAACGTGCTTTTCCACATGCAGATGGACCTGCGGCGCCTTCCATTCGGGCCACTTGGACCGAACAGCAAACGCGATGTTTTGCCGCACCGTGAGCCAGGGCATGAGCGCGTGGCTTTGGAAGACCACACCGCGCTCCAGGCTGGGGCCGGCGATCTCGCGGCCGTCCATGAAGGCATGGCCTTCGGTGGCTGTGTCCAGGCCCGCGAGCACGTTCAAGATGGTGGTCTTGCCGCAGCCCGAGTGGCCGATGATGCAGACGAACTCGCCCTTGTCGATGTTGAAGGACACGTCCGAAAACACAGGCTTGTCGCTTTGGTAGGCCTTGCCCAGTTTTTCGATTTTGAGAAAAGCGTTCATGGCTTGGGCCTTGGGTTGCGGGGCAAAAATTTCCGTGGGCAAAGGTGCGGTCAGCTCGCGGTCGCTGGTGTCACTCCACATAGGTCACCGCCTTTTGCACTTGGGCAAACGCCAGGTCCAGCAACATGCCGACCACACCGATCACCAGCACCGCAAAAATCACATTCACCAGTGACAGGTTGTTCCACTCGTTCCACACGAAGTAGCCCACGCCTGTGCCGCCCACCAGCATCTCGGCGGCCACGATCACCAGCCACGCAATGCTCATGCTGATGCGCATGCCTGTAACGATGGTGGGCGCAGCGGCAGGCAAGATGACCAGGAAAGCTTTGCGCAGCGGTGTTACTTCTAGCGTGCTGGCCACATTGAGCCAGTCTCGCTTGACGGCGGCCACACCAAAGGCGGTGTTGATGAGCATGGGCCAGACCGAGCAAATGAAAATGACGAAAATGCCGCTCACGTCAGAGTCTTTCAGGGTGTAGAGCGCCAAGGGCATCCAGGCCAGTGGGCTGATCGGTTTGAGCACCTGAATAAAGGGGTCAAATGCTTTGCGCATGAGGGGCGACATGCCGATCAAAAATCCCAAGGGCACCGCCACCAACACTGCCAGGAAAAAACCCAGCGCCACGCGCCACAGCGAATGCGCCAGTTGGATGCCGATGCCTTTGTCATTGGGGCCTTTGTCATAGAAAGGATCGGCTAAGTGGCCCCACATGGCTTTGCCCACTTCGAGGGGCGGTGGGAACCCAGTGCTTTTGACGGCACCGGGGTCCTTGCCCATCATCTTTTGGTATTCGATCTCTTCGGCTGTCATGCCCGCCTTGTTGGCGCCCGCCACCGAAGGCGCAGTGGCGGAGAGCTGCCACGCCCCCAGAAAGACCAGGAACATGAGCAGCGAGACCAAGGCAGCCCGGGCATTGAGGTGCATGGTTTTCATGTGCCTTAGCCCATTTTGTTGATCGCAAAGCTCTTGAGGTAGGCCTCGGGCTTGGCCGGGTCAAACTCTTTGCCCATGATTTTGTACTTGGGGTAAGGCGACGTGGCGGCAAAGTCGTGGCCGAGCTCTTTCATGTGTCTGCGCGCATCGGTGATGAGGAACACTTTTTCTGCGATTTGTTTGTAGTTCACATCGCCCTTCACATAACCCCAGCGTTTCATTTGCGTGAGCATCCATACCGCCATGCTTTGCCATGGCATGGGGTCAAAGCCAGCGCGACCCGGTACGTTTTGCACCTTGCCCAAGCCGTCGGCAAATTTGCCCGTGAGCACTTGGTTGATCACCGCCTCGGGTTGGTTCAGGTATTGCGCAGGCGCAATGACTTTGGAAATCAATTCGCGGTTCTCAGACTTGCTGGCCATGGCCGCTGCGGTGAGCACAGCGCGGTAAAGGGCGGCAAAGGTGTTGGGGTTCTTCTGGATGAATTCCGTGCTGGTGCCAAAAGCGCAGCAGGGGTGACCATCCCACAGGTCTTTGGTCAGCACATGAATGAAGCCGACTTCGTCGTAGACCGCACGCTGGTTAAAAGGATCGGGGCCAAGGAAGCCATCGATGTTGCCCGAGCGCAGGTTGGCCACCATCTCTGGCGGCGGCACCACGCGAATTTGCACATCGGTGTCGGGGTTGATGCCGTTTTCGGCCAGGTAGTAACGCAACAAGAAGTTGTGCATCGAGTAATCGAACGGCACGGCAAACTTGAAACCCTTCCAGTTCTTCGGGTCGCGGTTGTTCTTGTGCTTCATGGCCAGCGTGATGGCCTGGCCGTTGATGTTCTGAATGGTCGCCACGTTCATGGGGGTGGCGTTCGCGCCCAGACCCATGCTGATGGCCAAGGGCATGGGCGAGAGGAAGTGGGTTGCGTCGTATTCCTTGTTGATCATCTTGTCGCGGATCAGCGCCCAGCCTGCGGTCTTGGTCACTTCCACGTTCAGGCCCTGCTTTTGGTAGAAGCCCAAGGGCTCGGCCATGATGAGCGGCGTGGCGCAGGTGATCGGGATGAAGCCGATCTTGAGGTTGGTTTTTTCCAGCGGACCTTTGCTTTGCGCCAAGGCCTGGAGGCTGGCTACAGGCAACACACTGGCAATGGCGGCCATGGCGGTTTTTTTGCCCACGGCACGCAAGAACATGCGACGCTCTTCGTCCTGCGGGAACAGCGACTTGACCAGCGTGGCCTCAATGAATTCTTGGCTGTAAGCCTCGAACTCCGCGGTCTCTGAACGGGAACGCAGCTGGGCGGCAGCGGCATCGGCGGCCACCTCGGCGTGGTGGTCGGCTGGCGAATGATCACGTCCGCAGCTGCACTTGAGCATCAGGGGGCGGTCGGCGTTGTACGGGTCAAAAAATTCAGACATGGCAACCTCGCTTTGTTGAAGATGCTCAGGTCTATGCAAGCTGTGGGCCAGAAAACCTTGCTGACGCGCCATTGGGGGCGCACATTTTCATTTCGTGCGGCACTTGTCGACGCGTTGTAGGGCTGGCCCTACAAAATCCATGCCCATACCCTCCAGCGCTTTAGCCGGAGGTGCTGGTTTGGCCCCCGTGGAAGCTTTGCGCATACAAAGCCAGCTCCACATCGTTCTTGGTGCCGGTCTTTTCCAGGATGCGTGCACGGTAAGTGCTCACGGTGTTGGGGGCCAGACTCAGTTGCGCACCAATTTCGCTCACGCTGTGGCCTTGAGTTAACAAAAGATAGACCTGGTGCTCGCGGTGCGAGAGCTGTTCAATCCCGCTTTTTGTGCGGCCCTGGCTCACCAAGCTGGCCAGCGCCTCTGCGGTGGTGGGCGAGACGTGCATGCCGCCCGCCGCCACACGACGCAAGGCTGCCACCAGGGCATCGGTGTTGGTGCTTTTGTTCAGATAACCCGATGCACCCAGCTGAATGCAGCGCACCGCGTATTGTTTTTCCGGGTAGGTGCTGAGCATGAGCACCGGCAGGCCGGGCCAGTCGCGCCGCAGATTTTGCAACACGTTCAGGCCGTCCATGCCGGGCATGGCGATGTCGAGCAGCACCACATCCACGCCTAGCGGGCCCTGCAGTGCATGCACCATGTCCAGTACGCCGGGGCCGCTATCGGCCTCAGCCACCACTTGAAGGCCCGGGTCGTCGGCCAGCACCATCTTCAGGCCCTCGCGCACGATCTTGTGGTCGTCGCCCAGCAGCACACGCACGGTGGCCTTCATGGCGTGGCCTCCCAGTTGGGCAGTGGCATGGACAGCCGCATGCGTGTGCCCCGGCCGGGTTGGCTGTCCACGTCAATTACGCCACCAAAGTGCCGTGCCCGCTCGCGCATGCCCATGATGCCGTAGGCCTGCGCCGACTCGAAGACCTTCGCCTCGGCCCCGCAACCATCGTCTTCCACTGACAGGTGCAACCAGCCCTCGCGCTCCACGATGTCCACATCCACCGTGCTGGCGCGGGCGTGCCGCCCCACGTTGCTGAGCATCTCTTGAAAGATGCGGAACACCGCCATGGCCATGGGCTCGGGCAATACACGTTGCGCGTTCAGGTCCATGCACCACTTGAGTTCTTGCTCGGCCGACTGCACAAACTCCTGCGCCTGCCACGCCAGGGCGTCCCACAGGCCCTGATGGTCCAGGATGCTGGGGCGCAGGTCGGTGATGATGCGGCCCACATTGACCACCGCGTTCTCGATCAGGCGGCTCATGTTCTGACACTTACCCCTCATCTTCTCGCGCATGGCTTGCGCCTCAAGGGCTGCCCGCTGCTCCTGCTCGGACAAGCGCTTGTCCAGCCAGCCCACGTCCATCTTGAGCGCCACCAGCAAACTGCCCAATTCGTCATGCACCTCGCGGGCGATGCGGGTGCGCTCTTCTTCGCGCACAGCGTCGGACCAGGCGGCCAGTTCGCGCAGCTGCTGCAAGGCGGTTTCCAGCGCCTGGGTGCGCTCGGCCACGCGTTGCTCCAGCTCGTTCTTGGCCTGGTGCAGGGCGTCCTGGGCCTGCTTGCGCTCGGTGATGTCCACAAAGGTGACCACGGCGCCGCGCACCTGACCTTGGTCAAACACCGGGTAGCTGGAATACTCCACCGGGAAGCTGCTGCCACCCGCGCGCCAGAACACCTCGCTGTCGATGCGGCAGGGCTGGCCTTGGCGAAAGGCGTTGTAGATCGGGCATTCGTCCAGTGGGTAGTGCGATCCGTCGCCATGTGAATGGTGGGTGAGCACATGCATGTTCTGGCCCATCACCTGCTCGGGCTCCAGGCCGATCATGCGGGCCCCGGCCGGGTTGATGAAAACGCACAGGCCGTCCAGGTCGACCCCGAAAACGCCCTCACCGGTGGAGGCCAACATCAAGCCCAAGGGGTCGCGCCATGCTTCGGCAACGCCTATGGCGCCATTGATCGCAGGTTGCAAAGGGGGGCAAGCACAGTTCATGGTCTTCACATGCAAGGCTTGTGCCATGCATGCGGACGGATCAGCTTTTTGCGCCATGGGCTTTGTCCCGTGGGCACCACCCCCATGCGGGCTTGGGCGTGACAATGGGGCTCTTCTTTGATGTTTTGACTGCTGATTGGATGGCGATGACCCCGGTATCCCCTGCGCTGCTGCAAGGCGCTTCGAACTTTCGCGATGTTGGTGGCTACCTCAACACCCAGGGCCGCCGCGTTCGGCGCGGTCAGGTGTTTCGCTCAGACCATTTGGCGGGATTGACGGGTGAAGACCTGGCTCGCTTGCAATCGCTGGGCATTGGCCACAGCATGGACTTTCGGGGCGTGAACGAATACAGCGCGACGCCCTACGCCATCCCCGGCGTGGAGCGCGTGGCGCTCACCATCGAGCCCACCGTGATCGCCCGCATGCAGGCCCTGGTGGCGCAAGGTGTGGTGCCCACCACCGAGGAAACCGTGGACCTGATGCGCGAGACCTACCGCGATTTTGTGAACCACAACGCGGCCACCTTCGGTCGATTTTTAAAACACCTGCTGGAAAAACCCACACCCCAAGTGTTTCACTGCACCGCAGGCAAGGACCGCACGGGTTTTGCAGCGGCGCTGCTGCTGTCGGCCCTGGAGGTGGACCGGGCGACCATCGAGCACGATTACCTGCTCACGAACCAACTCTACAAACGCGATGTCCGGCTCGAAGGCCAGGGCCACCCGCATGTGATGAAGGTGCTTTGGCAAGTGCAGCCCGAGTTTTTGCACGCGGCGTTCGACACAGTGGATGCGCAGCATGGCGGCATGCAGGACTACCTGCACGGGGCCATTGGCCTGAACCCGCAAGAGCTGGCCGAGCTCAAGCGCTTGCTGCTGGAAGCTTGATCAGGCCGCTTCTTTGTAGAAGAAGCCCCCATGCACGTTGCGCGGCGCCAGTGGCGCCACGGCACGGCCGATGGCACCGATGTGGTCGGGCGTGGTGCCGCAGCAGCCGCCCACGATGTTGACCAGGCCTTCGGCCGCAAACTCGTGCAGCAGGCGGCTGGTGACCTCGGGGGTTTCGTCAAAGCCGGTGTCGCTCATGGGGTTGGGCAAACCGGCGTTGGGGTAGCAGCTGATGAATGTATCGCCCGCGACTTTGTTCAACTCCTGAATGTAGGGGCGCATCAAGGTCGCGCCCAAGGCGCAGTTCAGCCCAATGGCCAGCGGCTGCGCATGGCGCACGCTGTGCCAAAAAGCGGTCACGGTCTGGCCGCTCAGAATGCGGCCGGACGCATCGGTCACGGTGCCGCTGATGATGAGGGGCAGGCGCTCGCCGCTGACTTCAAAGAATTCTTCGATGGCAAACAGCGCGGCCTTGGCGTTGAGCGTGTCAAAAATCGTCTCAACCAGCAAGATGTCTGAGCCGCCTTCAACCAGGGCTTCGACCTGCTCGTAATAAGCGGCACGCAACTCTTCAAAGGTCACGTTGCGGGCACCCGCATCGTTCACATCGGGGCTGATGCTGGCGGTCTTGGGTGTGGGCCCCAAAGCGCCGACCACAAAGCGGGGTTTGTCTGGCGTGGAGAACTTGTCGCAAGCTGCGCGGGCTATTTTTGCGGATTGCAGGTTCATCTCGCGGGCCAGGTGCTGCATGTCGTAATCCGCCTGGGCTATGGATGTCGCGCCAAAGGTGTTGGTCTCGATCATGTCGGCCCCGGCGGCCAAGTAGCCTTCGTGGATGTCGCGGATCACGTCAGGCCGGGTCAGGCTCAGCAGCTCATTGTTGCCCTTGACGTCTTTGGGAAAGTCCTTGAAACGCTCGCCCCTGTAGTCGGCCTCGGACAATTTGAAGCGCTGGATCATGGTGCCCATGGCCCCATCGAGGATGGCGATGCGGGTGTTCAGGATCTCGGGCAGCCCTTGGCCGCGGGTGTAAACAGGGGTCTTCATGCCCCTATTGTAAAAGTGCGGGATTCAGGCCTTTTGAAATCGGTCAAATCCTGCTGCCCGCAACTGACACGCCGGGCACTCGCCACAGCCATAACCCCAGTCGTGGCGATGGGTGCGGTCACCTAGGTAGCAGGTGTGGCTGTGCTCCACGATCAAATCCACCAGCGCCCGCCCGCCTTGCGCAGGGTCGGCTTTTAGGCCCAGGTCGTGCGCCAATTGCCAAGTCTGCGCTTTGTCGATCCACATCAGGGGCGTTTCGATCAGCAGCTTGCGGTCCATGCCCAGCGACAGGGCCACTTGCATGGCTTTCATGGTGTCGTCGCGGCAATCCGGGTAGCCTGAAAAATCGGTCTCGCACACGCCGGTGACGATGACCTGCAAACCCCGGCGGTAGGCCAGCGCAGCGGCGAGCGTCAGGAACAGCAGGTTGCGCCCCGGCACAAAGGTGTTGGGCAGTCCCGAGCTTTCCATCTCGATGGCGGTGTCGCGGGTCAAAGATGTTTCGCTGATCTGGCCCAGAATGCCCGCGTCCAGCAGGTGGTCTTCGCCCATCTTGGGGGCCCAGGCCGGAAAACGGGATTTGATGGCAGCCAACACGTTCAAGCGGGCGTCCAGCTCGACTTTGTGGCGCTGGCCATAGTCAAAGGCCAGGGTTTCAACACGTTCGTAACGGCTCAAGGCATGGGCCAAGCAGGTGGTGGAGTCCTGACCACCGGAAAACAGGACGAGGGCGGAGGTGTGCATGGGGTGGGATGGTAAACGCTTGACTCTGCGTACGTGTTTCATTTTGGGCAGCCTCCAAACGCTAGCCGTGATAGCACTGGCCGCGCAGCCCATGGTGTGGCGTGGGGGGGGGGGGGGGGGG
>JANQXJ010000204.1 GCA_030729445.1 Limnohabitans sp.
GAGCGACGTGCGCCTGCGGCCACCACCGTGTGGCTGATGATGATCGTGGGCTTTGCGGTCACTGCAGGTGTGGTGGGCAAGCTGATTGACCCCTACAGCCCGCAGGTGCTGCTGCAGGTTTCAGCAGGCTTGAGCTTGGTCACGGCGTGCATCACGGCGCTGTGTTTGTGGGGCCTCGAAAAAGACGGTGACGTTTCACAGGCCGCAGCGCCCAGTCAGGCCACCGAGCGCCTGCAAAAGCAAAATTTCAAAGAGGCCTTCCAAGAGGTGTGGGCTGAGCCTGCGGCGCGCACCTTCACCGTGTTTGTGTTCATGTCCATGCTGGCTTACAGCGCGCAAGACTTGATTCTGGAGCCCTTTGCGGGCGCGGTGCACGGCTTCACGCCGGGGCAGACCACGCAGCTCTCGGGTTGGCACCACATGGGCGTGCTGATCGGCATGCTGGCGGTGGCTGGGGCCGGTTCGCGCTGGGTGGCGGGGCGCTTGGGCTCGGTGCAAGCCTGGATGGTGGGCGGGTGTTTGGTGTCGGCGCTGGCCACGGTGGGCTTGGTCAGTTCGGCTTTGTCTGCCGCATGGCCGCTCAAGGCCAATGTGGTGTTTTTGGGTGTGGCCAATGGCGCGTTTTCCATCGCCGCGATTGCCACCATGATGCGCCTGGCCGGAGAAGGTGGCGCGGGCCGCGAAGGCACACGCATGGGTTTGTGGGGCGCGGCGCAAGCGGCGGCCTTTGGTTTGGGGGGATTGCTCGGCACCGCTGCCAGCGACCTGGCCCACGCCTTGTTGGGGGAACAACGCACGGCCTATGCCGCCGTGTTTGGCATGCAAGCGCTCATGTTTGCGGTCTCGGCAGCGGTGGCGACACGCCTGCGCACCGGACCCGCGGAACTGAGAGCGCCTTTGCGTTTTGACGGTCCCGTATTGCTCAAAGGTGGGTCAAGCTCATGAACCAAACCGATTACGATTTTGTGGTGGTGGGCGGAGGTCCTTCGGGGGCCACCGCTGCACACGATTTGGTGCGCCAAGGCTGGCGCGTGTTGTTGCTGGACCGCCAGGGCCGCACCAAACCTTGTGGCGGCGCGATCCCGCCGCGCCTGATCCAGGACTTCGACATCCCCGACCACCTGCTGGTGGCCAAGGTGCGTTGTGCCCGCATGATCTCGCCGACCGACAACAAAGTCGACATCCCCATCGACAACGGTTTTGTCGGCATGGTGGACCGCGACGAGTTTGACGAGTACTTGCGCAATCGCGCAGCCCAGTCGGGTGCGGTGCGCTGCCAGGCGATTTTTGACAAACTTCAGCATGACGACAGTGGCAAGTTGTGGGTGCACTACACACCGGTGACGCCCAAAGAACACGCGGCGCTCGAACACGCTCAGCCGGTCAAGGTGTCGACCCGCATGGTGGTGGGGGCCGACGGCGCACGCTCGGAAGTGGCGCGCCAAGCCATTCCCAACGCCCACAAAACCAAGTATGTGTTTGCGTACCACGAGATCATCGAGTCGCCCGTGGGCCAGCCTGGCTATGACGCGGACCGCTGCGATGTGTATTACCAAGGCGAGGTCTCGCCCGACTTTTACGGCTGGGTCTTCCCACATGGCAAGACCATGAGTGTGGGCATGGGCAGCGCCGACAAGGGCTATTCGCTGCGCAGCGCCACAGCACGCCTGCGAGAAATTGCGGGCCTGACCCACGCGCCCACCTTGCGCCGCGAAGGTGCGCCCATTCCGCTCAAGCCACTGCCCCAATGGGACAACGGCCGCGACGTGGTGGTGATCGGCGACGCTGCGGGTGTGGTGGCACCGTCGTCGGGTGAAGGCATTTACTACGCCATGGACTGCGCCCGGCGCGTGGCTCAAGCGGCGCACCAGGCCCTCAAAACCGGCAACAGCGCTTGCCTCAAGCAAGGCCGCAAGAGCTTCATGAAGCAGCACGGTCGGGTGTTCTGGATCTTGGGCGTGATGCAGTACTTCTGGTACCAAAACGATAAACGCCGCGAAAAGTTCGTCAAGATCTGCGAAGACCGCGATGTGCAGCGCCTGACGTTCGAGTCCTACATGAACAAAGAATTGGCGCGCAAAGACCCGATGGCCCATGTGCGCATCTTCTTCAAAGACATGGCGCATTTGTTGGGTCTGGCACGCACATGAGGCCTGAGTGAGTCAGCACCCCGAACACGGCTTGCTGAGGTCAACCCTGGCGCGCAGGCACAAAGCGTCTGTGCGCACCTTGCTCCTGGCCTTTGTGTTCAGCTATGCCACAGCGGGCATCGGCGCGGCTTTGACCGAGTTGGGCCCGTGGTACTTTGCGCTCAAGCACCCGCCCTGGAAGCCACCCGACGCCGCGTTCGGTGTGATTTGGTCCACCATCTTCACGCTGTGCGCCATCAGCGCTTGGCTGGCCTGGCAAGCGGCCGACACCGCTGCGCTGCGCCGCCGAGTGGCGGTGCTGTTTGGCGTTAATGCCGCGCTCAACATGCTGTGGAGCGCGCTGTACTTCAAGCTGCAGCGCCCGGACTGGGCGCTGTTCGAGGTGGTGTTTTTGTGGCTGTCCATCCTGGCACTGATCATGGGCCTGTGGCGCTTGTCGCGCTGGGCCAGTTTGCTGCTCGTCACTTACTGGGTCTGGGTCAGCATCGCTACCGTTTTGAATGTGCAAACCGTGATGCTCAACGGGCCTTTCGGCGCGCAACCCTGACCGCTCAACCCCATTAGGAGCCCCTATGCCCCCATCCCTCATGGCGACGATTTTTTTGTTGATGACCGGCCTGTGCGGCGCGGCTTATTGGTGGCTCGACCGCCGGATGCAGCGCTTGTCAGACACTCTGCGCGACACCTACAAACTGGGCTTGATGATCATCTACGGCCTGCAGATGGTGTTGCTGCTCATGTTCGCCATCTAGGCATGAC
>JANQXJ010000205.1:0-11258 GCA_030729445.1 Limnohabitans sp.
GGTAAGTGCCGTGGTCCACGTCGAGCAAAGTGCCTTGCGCACCTTCGAACAGCAAATTGGCACCTGCAGCATGGGCGTCGTTCAACTCGCGCGACACGTCAGCCACCATGGGCAGCAAGTCCTTGGCGTAAGCCATGGCTTCGTTGTAGGTGGTGTCAAAGTCCACAGGCGCAGCGCCCAGAATGTTGACCAGAATTTCGTTGTGCAAAGCCAGGTTCTCACGCAGCTTAGTGGCAAAACGCTCGGGGTATTTGAGGTCTTGTACGCGCAGGGCACGGCGGGCCACTTTGTCTTCGTAAGCGGGGCCGATGCCGCGGCCGGTGGTGCCAATTTTGGCGGTACCGGCTTTTTCCTTGGCGGCTTCGCGGCCCACATCCAAAGCGACGTGGTAAGGCAAGATCAGTGGGCAGGCCTCGCTCACGCGCAAGCGTGAACGCACCTCGACACCGGCTTTTTCAAGGCCTGCGATTTCTTCGAGCAATTTGGGCACCGACAAGACCACACCGTTGCCGATGTAGCACTTGACGCCTGCACGCATGATGCCGCTGGGGATCAGGTGCAAAGCGGTTTTCACGCCGTTGATCACCAAGGTGTGGCCCGCGTTGTGACCACCCTGGAAACGCACCACGCCTTGGGCGCTTTCGGTCAACCAGTCGACCAGTTTGCCTTTGCCCTCGTCGCCCCATTGGGTACCCACGACGACCACATTACGGCCTTGCAACTTGTTCATGCTTGAAATGTTCTTTCTCAAAGAGCCTGTACCAACCACTGCCCTGCCGCTTCGATCAACTCGCGGTCGCAATGGAATTCGTCCACTTCGCTTTCGTGGCCCGGCAAAACGCAGACCACGGTTTCGCCCCGACTGCGCAGCGCAGCGATGGCCGCACGCAAGGAAGCCGAGGGCCCCCAAGGGGCGCGAATGGCTGCACGCAAAGCCAGAGGCTGAACGGCGGCCACCAATTCTTTCAAATCGAGGCTGAAACCCACGGCTGGGCGATCGCGATCGATGCGGTGGCCAAAGACAGCGCCCACCCCGTCATAGCGTCCGCCACGGGCCAAGGCGTCCGATGCGCCTTTGGCATAAATAGCAAAACGCATGCCGCTGTAGTAGGCGTAACCACGGGAGTCGCCCAGGTCAAAGCTCACGGCCACACCCGGGATCTGCTCGGCCAACCAACGCAGCTGCGCCAAGGCTTGGGTAATTTCGGGGTGGTCTGGCAAGCGCGATGCCGCACGGTCCAGGACACTCACGTCGCCATACAAATCGACCAGGGCCAAAAGACCATCACGCGCTGCAGGCTGCAAACCCGCACTCAAACGGGACAAGGCCGAGGCGTCTTTGGTCGCCAAGGCGGCATGGATGGCGTGGCGCTGCGCTTCACTCAAGGGCTGGTCTTGCAACAAGCGGTTCACGATGCGGGCATCAGCCAAGTCCACCTGCAGCCCCGTGGCGCGGCCAGCGGCCAGGCAGTCGAGGGCCAGTTGCAGGACTTCCAGATCGGCTTCGGGGCCAGCATGGCCATAAATTTCGGCACCCAGTTGCAGCGGCTCACGGGTGGCGTGGGGTCGTGCAGGGCGGGTGTGCAGCACCGGGCCGCAGTAGCAAAGACGGGTCAAGGACGTGCGGCCCAGCAAATGGGCGTCGATGCGTGCCACCTGAGGAGTGGTGTCAGCACGCAAGCCCAAGGTGCGGCCCGAGAGTTGATCCACCAATTTGAAGGTTTGCAAATCCAGGGCTTCACCCGTGCCGGTCAGCAGGGATTCCAAATGCTCCAGCAGCGGCGGCATCACCAGCTCGTAGCCATAGCCACGGGCGGTGTCCAGCAATTCGCGGCGGAGTTCTTCGATGTGGCGAGCCTCAGAAGGCAAGACATCGGCAACGTGATCCGGGAGGACCCAAGCAGACATGAGGGGATGGGGGGAGACGGTTAAAAACGAGATTTTACCGGGTTGACAGGCGCATTTCCGGCAAAGAGATTGGCAAATTGTCCAAATCCAGTCGCTTGGCGAAAACGAAGCCTGTATGAACTGGCGCCTGAGCGCCACGCGTCAGGCCAGAAACCAGACCACCAGCAGGCCGAAGACCACCATGATCATGCCGAAAAATCGGATCTGGCCTTCCTGGAGTTGAAGCATTTGCTCAAACAGACTTCGCCAACTTCGTGGCGAAATCATGGGCAGCAAACCCTCCAGGATGAGCATCAGGCCCAAGGCCATCAGGAGGGTGTCGAGCAAGATTTACTTCCGGGCAGGTGCACCGCCTGGAGTGCCGCGCATGCCTTTGAAGAACTCAGAACTGCCGGGGTCCAGCACCATCACGTCGCCCTTGCTGTTGAAGCTGGACTTGTAGGCTTCCAGGCTGCGGTAGAACTGCGCAAACTGCGGATCGCGGCCAAAAGAGTCGGCATACAAACGGGCCGCTTGGGCGTCGCCCTCACCTTTGATCTTTTGGGCATCACGGTAAGCGTTGGCGATCGTCACCTCGCGCTGGCGGTCTGCATCGGCGCGGATTTTTTCACCCTCGGCCGCACCGGTGGAGCGCAGTTCGTTGGCCACGCGCTTGCGCTCGGCTTCCATACGGCGGTAAACCGATTCGGTGATGGTGTCCACGTAATCAGCGCGGGTGATGCGCACGTCCACCACGTCCACACCCCAGGGCTTGGCGCCCCGCACCACGAGCAGCACATCATCCTTCACATCGTCCATGAGTTCTTCACGCTTGAGCGAGAGCAATTCCTTGACGGTGCGTTTGTTGATCTGCTCTTGGAAGGCGTTACGTACCACGCGGTTGAGCTGGTTGGTGCCGGCCTTTTCGTCCAGACCCACGTTGCGGATGTAAGCCTGTGGGTCGGTGATACGCCAGCGCACATACCAATCGATCACCACACGCTGCTTTTCAGCGGTGAGCATGGGCTCGTTGTCGGGGCTGTCCAGCGTCAACAAGCGTTTGTCAATGTAATTGACGTTTTGCAGGGGGGGCGGCAGCTTGAAGTGCAGGCCCGGCTCGGTGATCACTTCCTTGATCTGACCCAAAGCGTAGACCACGCCAAATTGGCGCTGGTCCACCACGAACAATGTAGAGCTGAGCAGCGCAAGCACCACCAGCAAACTCGAAATCCACAATCCGATGCGATTCATTGTCTTGTTCCTTATCGTGGATCGCGGCTACGCGAACGCTCGAGGTCTCGGGAGCGGGTATCCACAGTGCCGTTGCTGCCTGAATTGGCAGGGGCTGCGGGCACATCCATGGCGGGCGGGGCCACTTGCGTGACCTGCTGCATGATTTTGTCGAGCGGCAAATACAGAAGGTTGGAGCCTTGTTTGCTGTCCACCAGCACCTTGGTCACGTTGCTGTAGATCTGCTGCATCGTGTCGGTGTACATGCGGTCGCGCATGACCTGGGGTGACTTTTGGTACTCGGGCAAGATGGTCTTGAAGCGCTGCGCATCACCTTCGGCCTGGGCCACAATGCGTTCGCGGTAGGCATCGGCCTCTTCCTTCAGACGCGAGGCGGCACCGACAGCGCGAGGCACCACATCGTTGGCGTACGCTTGCGCTTCGTTCTTAGCGCGTTCTCGCTCCTGACCAGCTTTGAGCACATCGTCAAAAGCGGCCTGCACCTGCTCGGGAGGACGCACACCGCCTTGCTGCAAGTTGATGCCGACCACCTCGATGCCGACTTTGTAGCGGTCCAGGATGACTTGCATCTTTTCACGCACGCGGGGCGCGATCTGGTCGCGCTCTTCGGCCAGCGCCGAATCCATCTTCATTTTGCCGACCACCTCGCGCACCGAGGTTTCAGCGGCTTGCACCACCGCCATGGTGGGATCACGGCTTTCGAACAAATAAGCGCGTGCATCGTTCAGGCGGTATTGCACGGCGAACTTGATCTCGACAATGTTTTCGTCCTCGGTCAGCATGGCTGACTCGCGCAGACCTGTCGCCTTGACGATGTTGTCACGGCCAATGTCCACCGAGCGGATCTGGGTCACGAACACCAGTTCATGGCGTTGCACGGGGTATGGCATGCGCCAGTTGAAACCCGCACCCACCGTGGAGTGGTACTTGCCAAACTGGGTGATGACGGCCTGCTGACCTTCTTGCACGATGAAGAAGCCTGTAGCCAACCAGACCAAAGCGGCACCGCCCAAAATGACACCGATACCCAGGTTCTTGATGAAGGCAGGGATTTCGGGGCCACCAGAACCACCACCCGAGCCGCCAGGGCCTTGTGGACGCTGAGGGCCGCCTTTGCCGCCAAAAATCTGACCCAGCTTGCGGTTGAAATCACGCCAGAGCTCGTCCAGATCGGGCGGGCCGCTTTGTTGCTGCTGTGGGCCGCGACCGGGGGGAGGCTGCCAAGAATCAGGCTTGGGCCCAGGTGGCGGCATGTCGCCTGCAGGCTTGTTGCCCGAATCACTGGAAGATTTGTCATCGTCACGTCCCCAGCGGGGATCGTTCAGGTTGAACATGCCTCGAATCTTTGCGGGCAGCAAAGACCATCGCAGGGCTGGCAGTTGAAAATTCATGGTTCTTTGTCTTTGTCTGAAGGACGAAACAGCATTGTGCCGAATTTAAGGGCTACTCAAGGCGAGGCACTGGGATATTCCCGGTCCAAGTCACGGGGATCGGGCACCGTCAACTCAGCCAAAGGCAACACCGCCTTGACGATGTCGGAGAGGGCCGAGCGCAAAAGGGGCAAACCCTCGCCGCTTCGAGCGCTCAAAAACACTCGCGGCACCGGCTCGCCATCGAGTTCGTAGAAGTCTTGCATCTGCAAGGGGGACCGCTCTGCAGCGAGCGCATCGAGCTTGTTAAAAACCAGAAGTTGCGGCACTTGCTCGGCGCCGATCTCGGCCAATACTTTTTGCACCTCGGCCATCTGTTCCGGAAAATCCGGGTTGGCCGCGTCCACCACATGCAGCAACAGGTCGGCTTCCGTGGCTTCTTGCAGTGTGGCCTGGAAAGCTTCGACCAGTCCGTGCGGCAAATCACGGATAAACCCCACCGTGTCGGACAAGGAGACCGACCGGCCCGCCTCACCCAGATACAACTGGCGCGTGGTGGTGTCCAACGTGGCAAACAACTGGTCCGCCGCGTAAGCACGGGCCTTGACCAGCGCATTGAACAAGGTGGACTTGCCCGCGTTGGTGTATCCCACCAATGAAATGTTGAAGGTGTCGCGACGCTCGCGCTGGCGGCGCTGGGTGTTGCGCTGCTTTTTGACTTTGACCAGCCGTTCCTTGATGCGCTTGATCGAGTCGTTGATCATGCGGCGGTCAAGTTCGATTTGGGTCTCGCCCGGGCCACCGCGCATGCCGATGCCGCCGCTTTGGCGCTCCAGGTGAGACCAGCGGCGCACCAAGCGGGTGCTCAGGTACTGCTGGCGGGCCAGTTCCACCTGCAGTTTGCCCTCGTGGCTGCGGGCACGCTGGCCAAAGATTTCCAGGATCAGCAAGGTGCGGTCGTTCACCGGCAAACCAATGTGACGCTCCAGATTGCGCTGTTGCGCCGGGCTCAAGGATTGGTCGAACAAGACCTCGACCGCCCCGTGCATCAGGGCCAATTCTTTGATCTCGTCGGCCTTGCCGCTGCCCACAAAAAGTGCGGGGTCTGGGGCTTTGCGTTTGCAGGTCAAGCGGGCCACGGGCTTCAAGCCCCCGGATTCGGCCAAAAGACCCAGTTCTTGCAGCTCGCCATCAAAATGTGGCAGCCCAAAGTCAACGCCGACCAGCAAGGTCGGCGCGGCTTGATTGGATTTTGTTTCAGACAATGTCAGCAACCTCCGGCGGTGGCATCAGACCACCGGGCGAGCAAAAACCGCATCAAGCGGTGATTTCACCCGTTTCGGGCGTGCTGAAGGTGACGGAACGGCCAGGAACAATGGTCGAAATGGCGTGTTTGTAAACCATTTGAGTGACGGTGTTACGCAGGAGGACGACGTACTGGTCAAAGGATTCAATCTGGCCTTGCAGCTTGATGCCGTTGACCAAGTAGATAGAAACCGGCACATGCTCACGGCGCAGTGCGTTCAGAAAGGGGTCTTGCAAAAGTTGACCTTTGTTGCTCACGATATTCTCCGTGTTCAGAAGTTTTGAAGCCCTGACCTTACCACAGGGTCATGGGCCAACCCTCTCGAAAAAGCGAATTCCACAAATATCAGCTGGACTCTTTTTCTGCAAATGGATTTGTAGATGTTTTCATTTCAATTCGCAGGGGCGTGCCTGAGAGGTTGAAGGCCTTGCGAAAACGCCCTTCGAGAAAGCGCTTGTAGGTGTCGGTGACGTGTTCCAGCGAATTCCCGTGGATCACGATCACGGGTGGGTTCATGCCGCCTTGGTGGGCGTAACGCATTTTGGGGCGGAACATGCCGCCGCGCTGCGGGCTTTGGAACTGCACAGCTTCGAGCAGCAAGCGCGTCAAGATGGGCGTGCTCATCTTGCACATGGCCGATTTGTGGGCTTGCACAATCGAGTTCCAGACTGGCCCCAAACCCTGGCGCTTCTTGGCCGAGATGAAGTGCATGTTGGCAAAGCTCAAAAACGGCAAACGGTTTTCAATCGAGCGCTGCACCAACTGGCGCTGGTATTCGTCAATCGCGTCCCATTTGTTCACGGCCAAGACCATGGCGCGGCCGCTTTCCAGCGCGTAACCGGCGATGTGGGCGTCCTGGTCCGTCACGCCCTGCTCGGCGTCGAGCAAAAGCAAAACCACGTTGGCCGATTCAATCGCTTGAAGCGTTTTGACCACCGAGAACTTCTCGATGGCTTCAAACACCTTACCTTTGCGGCGCAAACCGGCCGTGTCGATCAGCTCGAATTTCTGGCCTTGGCGCTCAAAAGGCACGCTGATCGCATCGCGCGTGGTGCCCGGCATGTCAAACGCCACCAAGCGCTCTTCGCCCAACCAGGTGTTGATCAAGGTGGACTTGCCCACGTTGGGGCGACCGGCCACGGCCAGTTTGATGACCGAGGGGTCTTCTTCGGTTTCTTCGGGTTCATCGGGCAGATTCAGCGACTCAAAAGCCAGCTCCACCAGTCCGCGTGTGCCCTGCCCGTGTGCCGCCGAAATGGCGATCACCTCGCCCAGGCCCAGCTCATAGAACTCGGTCAGCTGGATGCCTTCGAGCATGCCTTCGGCCTTGTTGGCCACCAACAAACAGGGCTTGCCAATTTTGCGCAGGTATTTGGCGATGTCATGGTCTTGTGCAGACAAGCCACCCCGCGCGTCCACCACAAAAATGACGATGTCAGCCTCGGCCACAGCCTGCTGCGTCTGTTTGGCCATCTCTTTGTAGATGCCTGCACTGGCATCGGGCTCAAAACCGCCCGTGTCAATGACGATGAATTCCTGACGGCCTTGTTTGCCATTGCCGTAATGGCGGTCTCGGGTCAGGCCCGCAAAATCGGCCACGATGGCGTCACGGCTCTTGGTGAGGCGGTTGAACAGCGTGGATTTGCCCACATTGGGGCGGCCAACGAGGGCCAGTACAGGTTTCACTTAAAAATTTTCCGATCCATCATTCAGGGCGAAATCCGAAGACGCCCCCGGTGCGTGTCACCACCACCAAAGTCTGACCCACGGCCACAGGTCGGCCGGTGATGGCGCTGCCATCGGTGGCCATGCGCTGCAAGGGCTGTCCATCTTTGGGCGAGAGGGCATGGACCCAACCGTCCTGATCCCCCACCACCAGCGCTTGGCCCCAGGCCAAAGGCAAGCTCAAGCCCCGGAAACGCAAGGCTTCTTGTGTCCATAACGGCGTTCCCGAGCTGCGTTGCCAGGCCATAACCTTGCCGTCAGACTCGACACCCCACAAGGTTTGGGCATCACCATCCAAACCTTGGTGTCCATTGGCAGGACGGCTCCAAGCCATGCGGCCATTGCTGCCATCCACACAGGCCACCGAGGCCTGAAAGGCTCGCACACAGACGGAGTTACCTACCCGACTGGCACCAGCCACCAAGTCAACCAGACGTTCAACTTCGTTGGTGCCGCGGGTGCTGCCCACCAGAGACTCCCAACGAACACCGCCCGTTGTGGGGTTCAGAGAGACCAGACGTCCGCCCCAACCCACCAGCAACTGGTCGCCCACAGGCATCAGTAAACCGGCTTGGCGAAGTACCAGCGGGTCACTCGAGCGCTGTTGCGTCCAGAGCTTTTGTCCCGTTGCGCCATCAAAGGCACTCACGCTACGGTCACCCGTCAACACAAAAACACGGGCACCCGCCACCAATGGCGGGGTGTAAGACAAAGCCGGCAAGGGCTGACGCCACAAGACCCGACCGGACTCCACAGTCACGAGTTCGTTGTTGCGCGTGACCACGGCAAAGCGCTGGCCATCACCCCCCACGCCCGCCTGGATGGGCGAGCCCAGGTTCAAACGCCACACATCTCGGCCGGTGCCTGCATCGATCAGCGCCAACTGGCCCAGGGTGGAAGCCACAGCCACTTGCTGGCCAAACACCGAAGCCATGAGCGGGGTGCTGACCTCGCCGATCTGGTTGGTCCAGGCTTTTTGCAGCTTGAACGCGCCACTGACCGCAGGCAAAGGTGCCGGCTGAGGTTTGTCCGGCGCACTGGAGCAAGCCGACATCAAGGCCAAACTGGCCAAAGCCAGCCAACGATTACAAGCAGAAGTCAACAAAGTGGTCACTTGGTGTTTCCTGAGGCATTGGCCGGGCTGGTGGCCTGCGGATCGAGGCCCAAGGCATTGAGCTTGGCTTGAACCAAGCGGCGGTAATCTGGGCTGTCGGTCAATTGCTGCCAAGCACTTTGGTAAGCACTGGCGGCTTCGGCATTTTGGCCCTTGGCTTGCAAGACATCGCCACGCAGGTCAGCGGCCAGACCGGCCATGGCTGGCGTGAAAGGCGCACTCAATTGGGTCAGGGCTTCGTCGTGTGAACCCGCGTCCATCAAGAGGGCCGACAGGCGCAAACGGGCAATGTCACGGTAAGCTGGATCGGGGGCGCCGTCCACCACCCACTTCAAAGCCGCTCGGGCTGCATCGGCCTTGTCTTTGGACTGCAAAGCCTTGGCAGAAAGCAAGGCCGCTTGGTGTGCGTAATGCGTGCCGCCAAACTTGTCTTTCATGTCTGCCAGACTGCGCTCGACACGGGCCACATCGCCTGCGATGACTGCTCGCTCGACCTCGTCAAAAAGCACCGCCGCCTTGGCGGCTTGGTCACGTTGCCAGTATTGGTAGCCATTCCAGGCGGCATAGCCGCCCAAAATGACAATCAGCACCCAAGAAATCAGGTTGCCATATTGCTTCCAAAAATGCTTGATCTGGTCAAGTTGTTCTTGTTCTTCAAGGTCGAGGGCTTTGGCCATGGTGTAAATCGGTAAATGAGCGCATCAAAGCGCGGATTGTAGGCTGTGGGCCCAAGCGGCCACCGTGTTCAGGGGCTCGTTGCGCTGGGCACCTTCGCCGTCACGCAGCGATTTGACCGCCACATGGCCTTGGGTCAACTCTTCGGCCCCAAAAACCAGGGCGAATCGGGCACCCGAGGCATCGGCCTTTTTAAATTGAGACTTCATGCTGCCCATGCCTTCGCCAGTGCCCGCGTGCATTTGGGCCGAAACGCCACATGCACGCAAGGTTTGCAGCACCTGCATGGCCACTGGCAAAGCCGCGATTTCGGGGACGATGGCGTAGACATCAGGCGCCAGATCAGGCAAGGCTTCGCCCTGTTCTTTGATCAGTTCGAGCACGCGCTCCACACCCAAAGCCCAGCCAACGGCAGGTGCGGGCTTGCCGCCGACTTGCTCAATCAAGTAGTCGTACCGGCCACCGCCGCAGATGGTGCCCTGCGATCCCAGACTGGTGGTGATGAACTCGAACACCGTGAGGTTGTAGTAGTCCATGCCGCGCACCAAGCGCGGGTTGATGCTGTAGGCCACGCCGTTCGCGTCCAAGATGGCCTTGACCGCGTTGAAGTGGGCCAAAGAGGCCTCACCCAAAAAGTCGAGCAAACGGGGCGCGGCCTCGACCACGCTTTGCATGGCCGGGTTTTTGGTGTCCAGAATGCGCAGCGGGTTGCTGTGCAGGCGGCGCTTGGCCTCTTCGTCGAGCACATCGCTGTGTTTTTCGAGGTGGGCGATCAGCGCGGCGCGGTGGGCTTGGCGCTCGGCCGGTTGACCCAAGCTGTTGAGTTCCAGACGCACGTCTTTCAGGCCCAAAACCCTCCACAGGTCATTGGCTAACAAAATCAATTCGGCATCGACCTCTGCGCCACCAAAACCCAGCACCTCGGCGCCGATCTGGTGGAACTGGCGGTAACGACCACGCTGTGGACGCTCGTGGCGGAACATGGGGCCCATGTAATAAAGGCGCTTGCCGCCTTCGTACAGCAGGTTGTGCTCGACGACCGAACGCACCAGACCGGCTGTGCCTTCGGGGCGCAGAGTGAGTTGCTCGCCATTCAGACGGTCTTCGAAGGAGTACATCTCTTTTTCGACGATATCGGTCACCTCGCCCAGGCCGCGCACAAACAAGGCGGTGGGTTCAACGATGGGCAAGCGCACGTTGCGGTAAGCGTAACGGGCCATCAAGGCGCGGACCTGGCCCTCCAGCCATTCCCAGCGGGCCGAATCGGGCGGCAAGATGTCGTTCATGCCCTTGACGCCCACCAGCTTCTGGGCTTTGACGGTCTTGGGTGTGTTTTCTTTCAGCGACTCGCTCATTTTTTCTCAGCAGATCCGGAACCAAAACGGTTCTCAATGTAGTTTTCAACCAGGCCCTGGAACTCTTGTGCGATGCCTTCCCCGCGCAAAGTCAGGCGCTTTTCGCCATCGATGAAAACGGGCGCAGCAGGCGCTTCGCCCGTGCCCGGCAGGCTGATGCCAATGTCGGCGTGCTTGCTTTCGCCCGGGCCGTTCACGATGCAGCCCATGACCGCCACCTTGAGGTTTTCCACCCCGGGGTAACGCGCACGCCAAACCGGCATTTGGGCCCGCAAAAAGTCGTCAATCTGTTTGGCCAGCTCTTGGAAGGTGCTGCTGGTGGTGCGGCCGCAGCCGGGGCAAGCGGTCACGCTGGGCACAAAAATGCGCAAGCCCAGCGACTGCAAAATCTCGGACGCAATCACCACCTCTTGCGTACGCGCTTCGCCCGGCTGCGGTGTGAGCGACACGCGGATGGTGTCGCCAATGCCTTCTTGCAACAAGACCGACAAGGCCGCAGCCGAGGCCACGGTGCCCTTGGTGCCCATGCCCGCTTCGGTCAGGCCCAGGTGCAAGGCGTAGTCGGTGCGGCGGCC
>JANQXJ010000205.1:11358-14797 GCA_030729445.1 Limnohabitans sp.
ATGGCTTTGTTCCAGCGCATGGCCGCTTCGATCATCTGACCGAACTGCACATCACGCTTGTCGCCCTTGCCCACGTTACCGGGGTTGATGCGGTACTTGGACAGCGCCTCGGCACACGCTGGGTAGTCGGTCAGCAAGCGGTGGCCGTTGTAATGGAAGTCACCGATCAGGGGCACGTCGATGCCCATTTTGTCGAGCTGGTCGCGAATGTGCGGCACGGCATCGGCGGCTTCCGGCGTATTGACCGTGATGCGCACCATCTCGGAGCCGGCAATCGCCAGCTCTTTGACCTGAATAGCGGTGCCGATCACGTCCACCGTGTCGGTGTTGGTCATGGACTGCACACGCACCGGTGCGCCGCCGCCAACAGTGACGACGCGCGAGCCCCAGACCACCTGGGACTGGCGGCTGCGCCGCATTGCTGGGCGGGCGATGGCAATAGGCTCAGGGCTCAGGGTCAAGTCGGCAGAGGACATGTTCACTCCTTCACTTCAAAACGCGCCACCGTCACCCGGGTGTGGGGCTTGAGGTCAAAAGGCTGGCCGCGCAAGGTGGCTGTGACCACCTGGGCACGACCCACCACCACACTGACAGGCAATGCACTTTGGATGCGCGTGGTTTCACCTGCCTTGACCACGCCACTCCAAACCACCGCCTTTTGAGCGTTGCGCACTTCCAACCAACTGTCGCCCGAGGCAGAAAACACCCATTCGGGGTCTGACGAGGCGCTGACCACTGGTTTGGTTGTCGGAGCGCTCTCAATAGGCTGACTCACGGAGGCTGCTGGGGACGACGCCGGAGTGGCCACAGCGGCAGAAGATGCGAGCGTGGAGGCGCCAGCCGAGGGCGTTGGTACAACGGATGAAATGACTGGGTCAGTGGCAACGTTTGAGAGTGAAACCACTGGCTCGGAGACCTCCTGAGACACCACTTCATCGGCCATCAGGGCCTTGACGTTGTCCAACCACGCCCATTGGGCGGGGCCGGGCATCCACAATAAAGCGCCCGTCAAAAACAACAAGAGCGCGGCCCCCCAGACCACTTGGGATGAGACCATTCGGCCCCAAGGCACGCTGCTGATGCGCACAGAACCTTCGGACTCCAGTGGCCGGACCGATCGGACCAGGGGCTGTAGATGAGCGGAAGCTTGCGGCAACAAAGCCAAAATCGGAGCCGCATCTGTGTGCAAATGACGACAAACACTGGACGCCAGACCGCGGTAGAACACTGGGCCTTTGCTGGGGTCAAGCTCGTCGGCCTCCAGTGCCTCCAGTTGGCGAACGGGCACCTTCAATGTCACCGACAAAACAGCCAAATGGACGCCAGCTTTCAGGCGGGCCTCGCGCAACAACTGCCCGGCAGTTGGGGCCGAAGCTGGGGTCGGTGCAAGGCTGGTCTCTGAAGCGGACTCAGATTTGAGGCTTGGTGTCATGTCGGGTCTCCGAAAAAGTCACAGCAGACAATGGCACCAAAGAGATGGTGCGCTGCTCGGCCATGCGCGATTGGACTTGGGTGCGGTCTTTGACATCACCGGCCAATTGACCGCAGGCTGCATCGATGTCGTCACCCCGGGTTTTGCGAACCGTGGTGACCAAACCTGCATCTTGCAGTTGTTTGGCAAAGGCTTGGACTCGAGCGTTTGACGAGCGCAACAACCCAGAGGCTGGAAAAGGGTTAAAAGGAATCAGGTTGAACTTACAACGCAGGCCCTGACGGGCATGCTTTTGGACCAAATCAATCAAAGCGCTCGCATGCTCGGGCTGGTCATTGACGCCATCGAGCATGCAGTATTCAAAAGTGATGAAGTCACGCGGCGCATGGGCCAGGTAGCCGATGCACGCTTGCATGAGCTCGTCGAGCGGGTATTTGCGGTTGAGCGGCACCAGGTTGTCGCGCAGCGCATCAACTGGCGCATGCAAAGAAACAGCCAAGGCCACCGGGCAATCGCCCGACAAACGCTCGATCATGGGCACCACACCCGAAGTGGACACCGTGACGCGGCGGCGCGACAGGCCATAACCGTGGTCGTCGAGCATGGCGCGCAAAGCGGGCACCAGGGCCGAATAGTTTTGCAGCGGCTCACCCATGCCCATCATCACCACGTTGGAGATGACGCGTTCACTGGTTTGGAGGTGTTGACGCAGAAAATGTTCAGCAAACCACAACTGGGCCAGGATCTCGCCGGTGGTCAGATTGCGGCTGAACCCTTGGTGGCCGGTGGAGCAAAAACGGCAGCCCACGGCGCAGCCGGCTTGAGATGAAATGCACAAAGTGCCCCGGTCGTCTTCGGGGATGAACACCGATTCGATGGCATTGCCATCACCCACATCGAACAGCCACTTGATGGTGCCGTCGGCGGACATGTGCTGACTGATCACGGGCAGCGGCGAAACGTGCGCGTGAGATTTGAGCTTTTGGCGCAAGGACTTGGCCAAATCGCTCATCTGGTCAAAATCCGCAGCGCCCCGCTGGTGGATCCAGCGGAACAGTTGGGTGGCCCGAAAGCGCTTTTCACCCAAACCCTCACAAAAAACGGCCAAACCTTCCAGATCGAATTCGAGAAGGTTGGCCGTCATGGGGTCGGGGCGGGTTCGGGGCGCTAAGGGGCGCGTGCGGTCCGCGACGCGATCAGCGTGCGTACACGTTCATGCCGGGGAAGAAGAAAGCAACTTCAGCGGCAGCGGTTTCGGGGGCGTCGGAGCCGTGCACGGCGTTGGCGTCGATGCTGTCGGCGAAGTCAGCGCGGATGGTGCCCGCAGCGGCTTTCTTGGGATCGGTCGCGCCCATCAGGTCGCGGTTTTTCGCGATCGCGTTCTCGCCTTCCAAGGCCTGGATCATGACGGGGCCAGAGACCATGAAGTCAACCAAGTCCTTGAAGAAAGGACGCTCTTTGTGCACGCCATAGAACTGCTCGGCTTCACCGCGCGAGAGATGGGCCATCTTGGCTGCAACCACTTTGAGGCCAGCGGCTTCGAAACGGGCGTAGATTTGACCGATAACGTTCTTGGCGACGGCGTCGGGCTTGATGATGGAGAGAGTGCGTTCGATGGCCATTTGATTTCCTATTATGAAAAATTGGGATTGCAATTTTGTCCTACGACAAAGCCGCTTATTCTAACCTGAGCAGGGCTGAAAAAAGGCGTCTGCCCTGCAGAGTCAAGGTGCTTTAGACCCCTGGGTTCAACGGCTTCGGCCGCTGCCGCCACGTCCGCCCCGGCCAGGACCGCCCGGCGTATTTTTGAGGCGGTTGAAACTTTCTGCCCCAATGTATTTGGGCTCGCTCTTCGGCGCATCCGATTTGGCGTGCAATCCAGAGCCTCCGGGCGCCTGGTTGGGTTTGGCCGCGGGTTTGGCGCGTGGCACGGCGCTGCCCGCCCTGCCCTGCCCACCCGTGCGGGGACGGCGGTCGTTGCGCTTGGTTCGCACCGGGTGCTCGGAC
>JANQXJ010000206.1 GCA_030729445.1 Limnohabitans sp.
ACTGTGGTCTGCGCTGCCCCAAGCAGCCGCCCCGAGACTGCAAGAGCCCCCACCACCGCCACCCGAACCCGAACCCCCACGCGAGCCAACTCCACAACCCAAGCCACCACGGCCCGCCCCAGAACCTGAGCCCGACAACAGTTTGCGCGATGCCCAGATTGCGCTCGAGAAGAAAAAACTGGAAGACGAGAAAAAGAAAGAAGCGGCTGAGCGCCAACGCAAAGCCTTGGAGAAGAAGAAAAAAGAGGCCGAAGAAAAAGCCAAGAAGGAAAAAGCGGCCAAGGAAAAAGCCCTCAAAGAAAAAGCAGAAAAAGTCAAAGCCGAACAGGCAAAGAAAGAACTGGACAAGAAAAAAGCCGCCGAAAAAGCCAAAGCCGACGAGAAAAAGCGTCAGCAGGAGCAAGCCCAAAAAGAGAAACAAGACAAGGCCGATGAGGCTCGGGCAGAGGCCCTGCGACAGGAAAATCTTCAGCGCATGCAAGGCATGGCGGGTGCATCGGGCAGCCCGAACGCCACAGGCACAGCCCTCAAATCCTCGGGCCCATCGGCCAGTTATGCGGGCCGCTTGGTGGGCCGCATCAAACCCAACATCACCTACCCAGGTGATGTGGCGGGCAATCCACGGGCCGAAGTGGAAGTGCGTGTCGCGCCCGATGGCACCATCATCAGCCGCCGAATTGCGCAGTCCAGCGGCAACAAGGCCTGGGACGATGCCGTGCTGCGGGCTATCGACAAAACCGAGATCCTGCCCAAAGACACCGATGGCCGGGTGCCGCCTTTGATCGTCTTGGGTTTCCGGCCCTTGGATTGAAAACACGAGGACTTCTGCGGTCTCGCTCATCGCAGTGAGCCCTCAGACCTCATGGGATCAAGCGCTCAGCCCGCAACAAGGGCATTTTTGTGTCAAGCTTGGTGCAAATCTGTCGATAACGACATGATAAGACTTGATTCGAAGGCCTGGTCTCAGGCCTGCCAGATGGCTTTACGGGGAAAAACATGCTGAAAATGACAGGTATCTGCTTGGCCACCATCGGTCTTGTTTTGTCTTCAAACCAATCAATGGCCCAAGGCATTCCAGCCAAAGGTTGTTTTGTTGCCCATTTCAAGTCACTGGCCTTAAAAACCCACAACGCTCAACAGCGTGCTGAGTTGGCTGAAAAGTGGCTGCGGCAGAACACGTCCAGCTGCACCCAAGTTCAACTGACCTCGATGCAAGCCAACAGCCCCAATTGGTTGGGCAGTGCGCTGACCAACGAAATTTCTTCCATCCTGGAAGGTGCAATTGAAACCAGCATTGCGGGCAACCCTGAGTTGATGGGTCGTCTTTACGAGTCCGTGGGTAAAGAAGGCCAAAGCGGCAGTGTCACAATGACCAATCCGGTGGCCCGAGCCCCCGTGGTTCAGCCCATGGTCAACAATGGCGTGATCTCGGGCAGCGCGAACTACGGCACGATTTCGGGCAACACCAACGTCAACCAAACCACCAACAACCTGAGCAGCACCAACAGCAACGCCAATAACGCGGCCAACAGCAACGTCAAGGACTCTCCTAACACGATGGTCGTTCAGGGCAGCGCCGCTTCCGCGGCTGCTACCGACTCACCTTCAGGCCCGCGTTAAGTACCCAAGCGCCAGTTTGGACGCATTTGGATCGGATTAACTGCCCTGCAAAGGGCTGAAGGGCTGCGGGGCCGCTCAAAGTCAGAGCAACGCCTCACTCGTAAATAATTTGCGCCTGGCCTTGGTCGGCCTGCGCCATCCAACTGGCCAGTGCGGCGTCGGTTGGGAAGAATTTAGCGGCTTCGCCCAGCGCCAGTTCGGCGCGGGCGGCCAGTTGCTCCTGACTGCGCTCCAACACCAAGCGCACGGGCAGACCGCGCACCAAGTCACCATGCTCGGTCTGCTCTCGCTGCGCGGGGAACTCTTTGACAATGCGGGCGATGTCGGGCGCACGGCCATTCACCGCCACACGCAGGTATTTGCCGAAGCGGCAGCGGGCCGCAGCCAGGTCCATGATCTGCTCGATCTTGAGGCGGAAACCGCCTGAAAACCGATCGGCCTGCATCTTGGCGGTGACGATGATGAGTTCGTCGTCTTTGAGCAAGTGCTTGGCCGAGTTGATCAGCGCCTCGTCGGCCGTGGCTTCCAACATGCCCGATTTGTCGTCCAACTTAAAAATCGCCACCTTGCCCCGCTGACCATTGATGATCCGCAAGTCGCTCACGATGCCCGCCAAGACCATGGACTCGCGGCTGTCGATCAAGTCGTCGATTTTGCGGCGGGCAAACTGGCGCACTTCCCGCTCGACCGCATCGAACAAATGGCCCGAGAGAAAAAATCCCACCGCGGTTTTCTCGAGCAACAAGCGCTCTTTGATGCCCCAGGGCATGGCCTCGACCAACTCGGGCTCTTGTGTGCTCGAGCCGTGAGAATCGTCTCCCAGCATGTCAAACAAACCGCCTTGGTTGGCGTTGGCGGTGGTGGCCGCAGAAAACTCAAACGCCCGGTCGATGCTGGCCGACAAAGCGGCGCGGTTCATGTGCAATGAGTCAAAAGCTCCGGCCTTGATGAGCGCATCCACCGTGCGTTTGTTGATACGGGTGCGGTCCACCCGCACAGCAAAGTCAAACAGGCTGGTGAAGGGGCCTCCTTCGTTGCGGGCGGCCACGATGGCATCAATGGCTTGTTGGCCCGTCCCCTTGATGGCGCCTAGGCCGTATCGGATGATCTTGTCGGTCACCGGCTCAAAGCGGTGTGTGCCCCGGTTCACGTCGGGCGGGTCAAAACGGATGCCGAACTTGAGCGCGTCTTCGTGCAGCACCTTGAGCTTGTCGGTGTCGTCCATCTCCACCGTCATGTTGGCGCAAAAGAACT
>JANQXJ010000207.1:0-1083 GCA_030729445.1 Limnohabitans sp.
GCTTTGATTTTTTAAACCCTCAGGATTTTTGACATGTTCACCACCGCAATCGCTGGCAGCTTGCCCAAACCCGCTTGGTTGGCCGAGACCGAAAAACTCTGGCCCCAGTGGACCACCCAAGGCCCCGAGCTGCAGCAAGCCAAGGCCGATGCCACACTGCTGTGGATCAAGGCCCAAGAAGACGCGGGCCTGGACGTGATCGGTGACGGCGAACAGGCCCGTCAGCACTTTGTGCACGGTTTTGTCGAGCAGGTCGAGGGCATCGACTTTGTGAACAAAGTCACCATGGGCATCCGCAACAACCGCTACGACGCGCAGGTGCCGCAAGTCATTGCGCCGCTGCGCCTCAAGGGCCGCGTGCACGCTTTTGAGGCCCAACTGGCCCGTGCGCACACCCAGAAAAAACTCAAATTCACCTTGCCTGGCCCGATGACCATCGTGGACACCGTGGCCGACCGTTTCTACGGCGACAAGGTCAAGATGGCCATGGCGTTTGCCGAGTTGTTGAACCAAGAAGCGCTGGCGCTGCAAGCCGATGGCGTGGACATCATCCAGTTCGACGAGCCCGCTTTCAACGTCTACATGGACGAGGCCGCCGACTGGGGTGTGAAGGCGCTCGAGGTGGCCGCACGGGGCCTGACCTGCACCACGGCCGTGCACATTTGCTACGGCTACGGCATCGAAGCCAACAACAAGTGGAAAGAGACGCTGGGCCAAGAATGGCGTCAGTACGAAAAGGTGTTCCCGGCCTTGGCCAAGAGCAGCATCCAGCAAGTGAGCCTCGAGTGCATGCACTCGCATGTGCCCATGGAAATGATGAAGCTGCTGGAAGGCAAAGACGTGATGGTCGGCGTGATCGATGTCGCCAACCCGGCCATCGAAACCGCCGAAGAAATCGCGGACACCATTGGTCGTGCGCTTCAGTTTGTGCCCAAGAACCGCCTGATCGCCTGCACCAACTGCGGCCTGGCCCCCATGAGCCGCGCTGTGGCCGAGGCCAAGCTCAAGGCCTTGGCCGAAGGCGCCAAACTGGCCAGCCAGCGTTACGCCTGAGGCGCTGTGCCTTGGGGCACCACCTGGCAT
>JANQXJ010000207.1:1183-2869 GCA_030729445.1 Limnohabitans sp.
ACTGGCCAGCCAGCGTTACGCCTGAGGCGCTGTGCCTTGGGGCACCACCTGGCATCTGGCCGGGTTATGCTTGCCCTTTCGCCAGACCTCCCGGATCTTTTAATGCCCCAACAAACACTGCAGCCGCCCCTGACCTCCCCTGACCTGCTCAATGCCACGTTGGCAGATCAGGGTTTTGCGGTGCTTGGCGCGGCCAGTGTGTGTGCTTTGGCGGGTGTTCAGATCGAGGCGCTTCAAGCGCTGCAATCCTCTTGGCAAGATTTACCGCCTGACCAGTACCTCAAGGATGGTGGCCGTTACCGCCGCCGCCGCCACGCGAGTTTCGAAGTCACGCCCGGCCAGGCGCAGGCCGTGCCGCACCGCGCCCACTGGCAGCCGCTGTCTTACAACGCTTTGCATGGCGGCATGCAGCGCTGGTTTGAGCCCATGGCGTCTGCGGTTGTGCAACAAGACGCTTGGCAGAAACTGCTGTGCTGGTTGGCCAAAGTGGCTTCTGCGGCCCAAGGCGACCAGACTTGGTTCACTGAGGCCCACCAGTTTCGCATCGACACCACCGACGGCATTGGCCGCCCCACGCCCGAAGGGGCGCACCGCGATGGTGTGAATTGGGTGGCGGTGTTTTTGGTGGGCCGCCACGACATCAAAGGCGGCGAGACGCGGGTGTTTGACATGGACAGCCCGCGTGGTCAGCGCTTTACCTTGAGCGAACCATGGTCATTGCTGCTGCTGGACGACAGCCGCGTGATTCACGAAACCACGCCCATCCAGCCGGAGCAAGAAGGCGGTTGGCGAGACACCCTGGTGGTCACGCTCCGCGCGGGTGGTTTTCTGGACGAGCCCACGCGCTGAACCAGCGCGGGTTCAACCCTGATCAGTCGCGGAAGTTGTCGAAGGACAGCGGCAGCTCGGTCATGTCCTTGCGCAGCAGGGCCATGGCGGCCTGCAGGTCATCGCGCTTGGCACCGGTCACGCGCACCGCATCGCCCTGGATGGAGGCCTGCACCTTGAGCTTGCTTTCCTTGATCACTTTGGTGATCTTCTTGGCGTCTTCGGTCTCGATGCCATTCTTCACCTTGATCACCTGCTTGACCTTGTCACCGCCGATTTTCTCGACCTTGCCGATGTCCAGAAAGCGCACATCCACGTTGCGCTTGGTCAGTTTGTTGCGCAGGATGTCCTCGACCTGAGTGAGCTGAAACTCGGCGTCACCAAACATCGTGATCTCTTTGTCCTTGAGTTCGATGTTGGCCGAGGTGCCTTTGAAGTCAAAACGGGTGCCAATTTCTTTGGCAGAGGTGTCAACGGCGTTGCGCACTTCGACCATATTGGGTTCACAAACGGTATCAAACGAGGGCATGGCGGTAAAAATCCGATGTTGAGAATGCGACAATTCTCCCATGAACCTGGAGAAAAATGTCCCCCTGCAGCCTTACAACACCTTCGGCATCGCCGCCAAGGCGCATGCATTGGTGCGGGTGCACTCCGAAGCCGACCTGTTGGCCGTGCTGGCCGACCCGCAACTGGCCAGCTCACCCAGGCAGGTGCTTGGCGGCGGCAGCAACATTGTGTTGACCGGCGACGTCAAGGCGCTGGTGCTCAAGATGGAGGTGCCGGGTATTAGCCTGGTGGGGGAGACCGACAAGAACTGGTTGATTGAGGCGGGCGCAGGCGTGGACTGGCACGCAC
>JANQXJ010000208.1 GCA_030729445.1 Limnohabitans sp.
GCCTGGCCACCATCGTGTATGGCGGCGGCCCCATGTATCTGGCCGACATCGAAGAGGCGTTGCAAGTCATCGGACCGCACTTTGCGCAGATCTACGGCCAAGGGGAATGCCCCATGACCATCAGCGTGCTGCCCAAGAGTGATGTGTTGGACACCACCCACCCACGATGGCGCGAACGGCTGGCTTCGGTCGGGCATGCGCAGGCCATGGTCGAGCTGAAGATTGGCGACGAGACAGGCGCCCCAATGCCTGTAGGTGAAGTGGGTGAAATTTGCGTGCGCAGCGAATTGGTCATGGCGGGTTATTGGCGTGATCCCGAGGCCACAGCCAAGGCCATTCGCGACGGTTGGTTGCAAACGGGCGATGTGGGGCGTCTGGATGCCGATGGTTACCTGACTTTGCTGGACCGATCGAAAGACATGGTGATCAGCGGTGGCACCAACATTTACCCACGCGAAGTGGAAGAGGCCTTGCTCACCCATCCGCAGGTGGCCGAGGTCTCGGTGATCGGCCGGCCCGACCCCGAGTGGGGCGAGGTGGTGGTGGCCTTTGTGGTGTGCCGCGCAGCCTTGAGTGTGGCCGAGTTGGATGCGCACTGCCTGGCCCAAGTGGCACGCTTTAAACGCCCCAAGCACTACCACCTGGTGCAGAGTCTGCCCAAAAACAACTACGGCAAGGTGCTGAAAACCGAGTTGCGCAAGCAAGACGCGCAAACCCTCAAATAAAGCGGCTCACTGTGACAGCGCAATGAAAACCTGATGGTTTCCAAGGTGTTTGCCCCAGCAGCAGACACCTGCGAGACAAACCCGAGACCCCATCAAACAGTTCAAGGGCTTTGTCGCAGTCAATGGCGTTAACTTGCAGGTCAAACGCGTACAGATTCACGCGCTCACCTGACCCAATGGTGCGGGCAATACAACGGGCTTCAATTGGTTGACCAAATTTTTGATCCCCACGAACGGCAAAATTTTCTTCAACGACAAAGATATCAGGGTGAAAATCCTGCACAGATGGCACCCCGTGGCATCGTTCGGTCATTCCAGATTTTGGCCACCTTCCCCAACCTCATAGTGGTGGAAAACGTGCGCATTGAGGTGCAACTCAGCGCGGGCTTGTCTATGCATGTTGTCGCCGAAAAAGCGCTGTCGCAAATCAACCAAATTCAGCGGCACAAGGTGCAGATCAACAACGCGCAACCAATAAAGGGGATATCGAGCATCAATGAACTGCAAGCGCGGGTGCTGAGGCGTTTGATCATCAAAAAACCGACGCAAGAAGCCCAGATGATCCTCGTGTAGTGGCAATTTTGAAGCTGGCCTTCAATGAATCAACAACTGACTTCAGTGGGTGTCGAATTCTGGTGTTCCGGGACTTGGGTTCAGTGGCTGACGGTGTCGTCGATATTTTCTCGAGCCAAAGCCGCTGCATCGCCAACACCAACAGCGGCGCGTCTATGCAACTGAGCAGCACCAACCAAGCCCTCAACAAGGGGGTATGGCCAACGGCCAATAGGTCAAGCGTTGACCATTGATGAACTGCCGTTGCCCTGTCAAATAAAAGACAAAGCCTTGATCGCAGCGCTGTTCAGTGCAGAAAGTTACGAGGCCCAAGGAGCGCGGGCCGAGGGGGTAACTTCGGCGCGAATTGATCTTTCAAGCGATGCGGCTGGTTGATGCCGTCATGATTTCAGCAGCCAAAGCGATCAAGGACCGGTCGGACCCGCGTGGGCCCATCAGCGAGAGGCCCAGCGGTGCTCCATCGCGATTAGCCATCGGCAGGCTGATTTGCGGCAAGCCGCTCAAACCGGAAACGCACAACATGCGGATCGCCCGATTGCGGTAGTCCTCAAGTGCGCTCTCGCTTGTGGATTTTAGTGGCGCGATATCGGGCATGCTGGGCAGCATCAAGACCCCATCGTTGCCGAGCAGTTGTTCAATGTGGGCCGTGAAAAATTCACGGAACACCGTCGCTGAGCGGGCTTGTTCGGTCGTGACAGTGGCAGACCAATGCATGCGCTCGGCCACCGCATGGCCCATGGTGGGGGCGTATTGGGTGATGAAGGGCCCCCAACTTTGCCAAGCTTCTTGCCCTTGCAAATAGCGAAAGGCCCAATACATTTTTTCAATGTCTTCGAGCACGACCTGCACGGGCAGGTCTGCGCCGAGCACGTCATTGACCCTTTGCTTGGCCTTGCCCAAAGCGTCCAAAGCCTGCACAGTGGCGAGTGACCAAAGGTCGGTGGGCGACATCAAGCGTAGCCTTGCAGGCAAGGGCTTGTTGTCAGGTCCCAAAAGCACGTCTGCGACACGCGCAAACATCTGAATGTCACGGGCAAACCAGCCGCAGGTGTCAAAACTCGGGGCCAAGGGCAGGCCTTCGGCCAAGCTGACCCGGCCATGCGTTGGGCGCAGGCCCACCAAGCCGCAGTGGCTGGCTGGCGCACGCACAGAGCCGCCGGTATCTGTGCCCAGCGCAAAGTCCACCATGCCATTGGAGACGGCCGATGCCGAACCAGAGGAAGAACCGCCCGCAATCCGCGTTGGTGCCGCGCCGTTGCGTGGAGCGCCGTAGTGGGCGTTATCGCCCGTCATGGAAAAGGCGAACTCGTCGCACACTGTTTTGCCTGCCATGGTGGCGCCAGCGTCCAGCAGTTGTTGCACCACAGGCGCTGTTTTTGTCTGAAGACCGAGCGAAGCGGCCAGCACGGGCTGCCCCATGCTGGTGGGATAGCCGGCCACATGGAAAAGATCTTTGACCCCAAAGCGCGAACCGGCAAGAGGACCGTCTTGGGCTGCGTCGGACGACACCACAGGATAAGGCATGAATGCATGGGGGTCGTGCTGGGCCATGATGGCTTCCTTTCAGTGGTGATTGTTTTGAGCGATCGCAGTGGCTTTAACCCTTGCTGGGATTGATCAAAAACTTGGAGGCTGTGGCTCGCTTGTTGTAACTCGCGATCTGAGCAAGGTCCACCACATCGCTGAGGCTGATTTCACGGGCGTAATGGCTGGAGAAGGTGGTGGTGAGCTCGTCCATGACGCGTTGGCGCAAGGCGCGGTTGGTGTCTTCGCCCAGCTGCTCCAAGTAAGGAAAAACCAGCCAGCCACCGACACCCCAAGCCATGCCATAGCTGCGGGTGATTTCTGTCGTACGCATGTCCAGGTTGCCGTACAAATACACCTGCTTTTTCACGGAAGAACCGTAACGGCTGTAAGTTGTGGCCTGGCGACTCAGTGCCGCTTCCATGGCCATGAGTATTTGGTTGGCCAAAGTGCCGCCGCCAGTGGCGTCAAAGCCCAAAGTGGCCCCCGTGGCAACGAGTGATTCGGTCAGATCCGACATGAAGCTGGGAGCGCTGCTGTCACAGATGTGGCGTGCCCCGAGGCCTTGGAGCAAGGCGACCTGGGAGGGTTTGCGCACGATGTTGACCAGCTCTATGCCGTCGGCCTGACAGATTTTGTTGAGCATTTGCCCCAGATTGGATGCCGCTGCAGTGTGCACCAGCGCGCGATGGCCCTCGCGCTTCATGGTCTCGACAAAGCCCAAGGCGGTCAAAGGGTTCACAAAGCAAGAAGCTCCTTGCGCAGGCGTGACTCCATCAGGCAGCAGCATGCATTGGGCGGCTTTGACCAAGCGGTATTGGGCGTACATGCCCCCAGAGATCACCGTCACGGTTTTTCCCAGGAGCGCCTGCGCGTCAGCATCGCTGCCCGCAGCCACCACGCGGCCTGCGCCCTCGTTGCCTACAGGCATGGCTTGGTTCATGCGACCGGCCATGGCTTTCAGCGCGGACGCGGAGACCGGTGCTTCTATGCCGGTTTGTCCCGGCAAAGCACAAGCCTGCCCCATGTCAGCGGGTCCAAACAGCAAGCCAATATCTGACGGGTTGAGTGGCGTTGCTTGGACTTCAATCACCACCTCGTCAGCAGCTGGCGCAGACAGCGTCTGGGGTCTGACGACAACAGCCAACGTGCCGTTATCACGAATGGTGGAGATCAACTGCAAACCTGCTAGGGGCGTCGTCATGGCGAATCTTTCAGTCAGTGGTGGACATGTTGTTCAAGTCAACAAGGACAAAGCGACTCAGTTTAGGGATGATGCCTTTTTGAATGTGCCGCGAAGGTGACCGCAACGTCCAAAGCAAGACAGGACAAGTAGCGCCTACATGACACCCTATTGGTGTTTTACCTAGGATGACATTTGGAATCGGCATCTACACTTTTTGAAAATGAGCCACTTTGTTGCTCGCAAGGAGATTCTGATTTGGTTGTCGATGAAACAAATGCCTTGCTACAGGTCAAGGGAATCACTGTTCGCTTTGGCGGTATCACGGCATTGGATAACGTCAGCTTTAACCTGCCAAAAGACAAGGTCTGTGGTTTGATCGGTCCCAACGGGGCAGGCAAAACAACCTTGTTCAATTGCCTGAGCCGTCTGTACGACTACCAAGAGGGTGACTTGTTGTTTGATGGACGGTCAATCACACAAACCCCAGTGCACGAAATGGCCAACACCGGTATTGGCCGCACCTTTCAAAATTTGGCCATGTTCAAAACCATGAGCGTTCAAGAGAACATCATGGTGGGTGCGCACAGCAAATCCAAGACGGGCTTTTGGGGTGGTATGTGGCCAACCGCCAAGACACGGGCAGAGGAAACCGATCTCAAAAAACGTGCAGACGAGCTCATTGACCGCCTGAAGCTGAAAGACGTTGCACATCGGCCCGTCGGCGACTTGCCCTTCGGCTTTCAAAAGCGGGTGGAGTTTGCGCGTGCTCTCGCCTCCCAGCCTCGTTTGCTCTTGCTGGACGAGCCAGCTGCGGGACTCAACCACGAAGAACTCAGCGATCTGGCCGATTTGATCAAGCTGGTGCGCGATGAAATGGGCATCAGTGTTTTGCTTGTCGAACACCATATGCACTTGGTGATGAACGTCTCTGATTGGATTGTGGCGCTGAACTTTGGTCGAAAGATTGCCGAAGGCACACCGGAACAAATTCAAAAACACCCTGAAGTGATCCGCGCATATTTGGGAGGGGCGTGAGCATGAATTTGTTAGAAGTGAAAAACCTCAACGCCTGGTACGGTGTAACTCAGGCTTTGTTCAACGTCAGCTTTGACCTTAAACAAGGCGGCATCACCACCATTTTGGGGGCCAATGGTGCAGGCAAAACAACCACTCTGCGCAGCATGTGTCAGACGGTCAAGACCTCGGGTGATGTGGTGTTCGTGGGCAAAACGATTGGTGGACTGGCCACCGACAAAATTGTCCGCATGGGTATGGCGCACGTCCCGGATGGGCGTGGCACCTTCACGGGGCTTACGGTCGAAGAAAATTTGCGCTTGGGTGCTTACACGCGTAAAGACAAGGATGCCGTCGGGCAAGACATGGAGAAGATTTTTGAACGCTTCCCCCGACTGAAGGAACGTCTGTACCAACAAGCGGGCACATTGTCTGGTGGTGAGCAGCAAATGCTGGCGATCAGCCGCGCCTTGATGCTCAGGCCCAAACTGCTTTTACTGGACGAGCCCTCTTTCGGCCTGGCACCACTGATCGTTCAAGAGATATTTGAAATCATGCGCAACATCAACAAAACAGATGGTGTAAGCATGTTGCTGGTGGAGCAAAACGCGTCTTTGGCCTTGAACCTCGCTGACCACGCCTACCTTTTAGAAACTGGGAACGTGGTGTTGTCCGGACCTGCCGAAGACATCCGAGCAGACGAGTCTGTTCGTCGTACTTATCTCGGTTATTGAGCATCAAGGATTACATCGATGGACGGCTTTATTCTTCAAATATTTTCAGGCTTGGCCAGCGGCAGCATCTATGCGGCCGTGGGTTTGGCACTGGTGATGATCTACCAATCAACGCACCACATCAACTTTGCACAAGGTGAAATGGCCACATTTGCGACCTTCATTGCATGGTCGCTCATTGAAAATGGCATGTCTTATTGGATGGCGTTTTTCTTGACAGTCGGTATCGCCTTTTTGGGTGGGCTCGTTGTTCAACGGGTTTTTATCCGCCCCGTAGAGCGCGCGCCCGTGCTCAACAACGTGATTGTTTTTGTCGGCTTGCTGGTGATTTTTAACGCCATGTCGGGTTGGATTTTTGACCACACTGTGAAGGCCTTTGCCAGTCCGTTTCCGACGACAAGCGCTGTGTTCCCACAATACATCTCTGGCCATCAACTGGGTTCACTGGGCGTCACCTTGGCTGTGCTGCTGGTGGTTTACCTGTTTTTCAGGTACACACCCATTGGCCTGGCCATGCGAGCGGCTGCGCAGAACCCTGATTCTGCCAGCTTGGTCGGTATACGCGTCTCGTGGATGCTGGCTTTGGGCTGGGGTCTGGCATCGGCGATCGGCTCCGTTGCCGGCATGATGATGGCGCCGGTGATGTTCCTCGACCCCAATTTGATGGCGGGTATTTTGCTCTATGGCTTTGCAGCCGCACTGTTGGGCGGTATCGACAATCCGTGGGGCGCTGTGATCGGCGGCTTCATCGTGGGTGTGCTGGAAAACATTTTGGGGGCCTACGTCATCGGCTCCGATCTCAAGCTCACTGTCGCTTTGGTGCTCATTGTGGGCACACTTACCCTCAAACCCAACGGTTTATTTGGCCGAAGAGTCGTTACACGCGTCTAAGCGCCAAAGGAAAACTTTATGAAGATTCGCACGCTCATCACCATTGCCGTGGGTCTGTTGGTCCTGGTTTTACCCTGGGTCTTGACGGATTTCCGCGTCTTCCAACTCAACCTCATGATCATTTACGCGATTGCGGTGCTGGGGCTCAATCTGCTGACGGGATACGGAGGCCAAATCTCCCTAGGCCATGGTGCTTTCTATGCCATTGGCGCCTACACCGCTGCGGTGCTGATGGACCAAGCGAGCTTTTCGCCTTATGCCACGATTCCCGTTGCCGCTGTGGTGTGTTTTATCTCGGGTGTTTTGATGGGATTTCCTGCCTTGCGGTTGGGTGGCCACTACCTTGCTCTGGCCACCTTTGCATTGGCTATGGCTGTGCCTCAGTTGCTCAAATACAAAGGGATCGAAGCCTACACGGGTGGTGTACAAGGCATTGTTCTGAGCAAGCCTGAGCCTCTGTTTGAAATGGAATTTTTGGGCCAGCCCTTGTCAGAAGACCGCTGGATGTATTACTTCGTTTTGATCGTCGCGGTGTTGATGTTCTGGCTTGCCAACAACCTCATCAAAGGACGTATCGGTCGCGCCATTGTGGCCATTCGTGATCAGCCCATCGCCGCCAGCGCCTTGGGTGTGCAATTGGCAACTGTGAAAACTCTGACATTTGGGGTTTCAGCCGCTTACACAGGCGTTGCCGGTGCCTTGGGGGCAATCGCGGTGGCCTATGTGGCCCCTGATAGCTTTCATTCGTTTTTATCCATTTCGTTCCTCGTGGGTGCGGTTGTGGGTGGTTTGGGGTCGATTCCGGGCGCATTGTTCGGCGCGGCATTTATCCAATTCATCCCCAACGTCGCCGATGAGATTTCGAAGTCCGCGCCATGGGCTGTCTATGGCGCGATTCTCATAGCACTCATCTATGTTGCTCCTGGCGGCGTGATGGGCATGCTCAACAAACTGAAAAAAGGAGACGCTAAATGAACCGCAAATTGAAACTGCTTAGCCTTGCGGCAAGTCTTGCATTGAGCCTGTCTGGCACGCACGCCTTGGCCGCAGGCAAGTATGGCCCTGGGGCCAACGACAAAGAAGTGAAGGTCGGCAACATGGTGCCCTACTCCGGCGGTGCATCGGCTTACGGCAACATTGGCAAGGCCTTGACCGCCTACTTCAAAGGCATCAACGAAGCTGGCGGCATCAACGGACGCCAAATCAACTTCATCTCCTTGGATGATGCCTACTCTCCTCCAAAAACAGTGGAGCAAGCACGCAAATTGGTGGAGCAAGAACAGGTGCTGTTCATCACCGCGCCCTTGGGTACGCCGCCCAATAGCGCCATTCACAAATACATGAACCAGAAAAAAGTTCCGCAGCTTTTTGTGAACACCGGCGCCCACAAATGGGGTGACCCTAAAAATTTCCCATGGACCATGGGGTTGCAGCCTGACTATCAGGTCGAGGGCAAAATCTATGCAGATCACATCTTGAAGAACAACCCCAACGCCAAAATCGCGATTCTGTATCAGAACGACGACTACGGCAAAGATTACGTCAAGGGTATGGAGGATGGTCTGGGGGCCAAAAAAGGGATGATCGTCTCCAAGGCCAGTTACGAAACGACAGACCCCACCGTGAGCAACCAGATGGTGACTTTGAAGTCGTCTGGCGCAGACACCTTCTTCAACGTGACCACACCCAAGTGGGCTGCTCAAGCGATCAAGATTGCAGCGGAATTGGGCTGGAAGCCCACCCACTACCTCAACTCGGTCTCGTCCTCGGTGGGCTCAGTGATGATTCCCGCTGGTGCTGAGAATGGCATTGGCGTGATTTCGTCCAACTACTTCAAAGACCCCGCTGACCCACTCTGGGCCAACGACAAAGGCTTCCTTGAGTACAAGGCTTGGTTGGAAAAGAACATGCCTGGGGCGAACATCACAGAAGGCTTCTACGTCTCTGGCTACATCCACGCTGCGGCAACTGCGCAAGTCATTCGGCAAGCTGGTGATGACCTCACACGTGCCAACATCATGAAGCAAGCCGCCAACTTGAAGAACTTTGAGAACGGCATGCTGCTGCCTGGTGTCAAGTTGAACACCTCACCCACTGACTTCTACCCTGTAGAGAACAAGCAGCTGATGAAGTGGAACGGCAAATCGTGGGAAATGTTTGGCGAAGTTTTGGGACCTAAATAATCTCGGCCTTAACGCCTGCGTTCCAAACGCATCCCAAAACCGCCAGCTCTGCCTGGCGGTTTTTTTACGGGCAGTCAAGCTGTTCAGCGCATGAAGTTTTTCACGTAATCTGCGCCCAAGCCCACGTCCTCAAAGTGGGCGCGGTACTTGTCGATGCGTGTGAACACATCGTCGTAACCGGTGGCATTGCCTTGGGTGTCCACGTACATCAAAGCACCGTGCACGGTGAACATCGTCACCATGTCCTGGCAATCGTCGGGCACCACCAGGGTGTGGGTCTCGCCCGGAGGCTCGAACACATAGCTGCCTTCTTCGGCCACCCAGTCGTGCTCCAGATACAGCCATTTGCCGCGCAGCACATGCGCGTGCACCATGCCGGAATGGCGGTGGCGCTGCAGCAGGCCCGAGCGCTTGACTTTGAGCAGGTGCACATAAAAGCCACCTGTCACGTTCAGGTGCAGCGGGCGCGACCAGATGCCGGGGGCGACAGGTGCCCACAGGCGCTCATCTTCGGTCTGCACGTCGTGCACCACCATGTCGGGGGCCATGCCCCAGGGCTGGGGTTTGGCATAAGGCACGCGGTCGTCAGAGACCGTTGGCGGCGTGTGGTTTGAGCTCATGGGGCAGTCCTGGGCCAAGTGGAAAACCCCCAGCTTATGCCGGGTCGATTGACTTGTCAGCGCCGGGGGTGACAGCGGGCAGCAGGTGTGCCTCGTGCCCTCAATGCCCTTCGAAAGACACCAGTGTGAACAGCTTCAAGCCTGTGGCCTGAATCCGATCCGACCCGCCCAGCTCGGGCAGGTCCACAATGGCGGCGCCTTCGATCACGGTGGCCCCCAGCTTTTCCAGCAGTTTTTTGCCCGCCATCATGGTCCCGCCCGTGGCGATCAGGTCGTCGATCAGCAACACGCGCTGGCCGGTCTTGACGGCATCGGTGTGCAGCTCCACAGTGGCGCTGCCGTATTCCAGCTCGTAGGTTTCTTCCACCGTGGTGAAGGGCAGTTTGCCTTTTTTGCGGATGGGCACAAAACCCAGTCCCAACTCGTAGGCCACCACCGAGCCCAAAATGAAGCCGCGTGCGTCGAGCCCCGCCACCACATCGGGTCGTAAAGCAGGGTGCATGTAGCGGTGCACAAAGGCATCGATCAGCACACGAAAGACCCGAGGGTCTTGCAAGAGCGGCGTGATGTCGCGAAACTGCACGCCCGGCGCAGGCCAGTTGGGCACGGTGCGGATATGGCTTTTCAAATAATCGTTGACGTTCAAATCGTCCATGCCTCAACCTCTCAGGAGTTTTTCTTCGGCCACGGCCAAGGTTTGTGATTTGCCCGACAGCACCAGCGTGTCACCTGGACGCAGCACGGTCTCATCGCCGACGGTTTCGGGCTGGCCGTTGGCGCGGCGCAGGTTCACCACACGCACCCCCATGGCGTGAAAAGCCAGGTCTTTGATCTGCTGGCCCAACCAAGGCGAGGCTATTGGCAGGCCCACGGTGGTCAAACGCTCGTGGTCGATTTCGTCCAGTGTGTCGTCGTCTGCGCCATGGAAGTAACCGCGCAGCAAGTTGTAGCGGGCGTCGCGCTGGTCTTGCACGATGCGGATCACACGTCGCATGGGCACGCCCACCAAGGCCAGCGCATGGCTGGCCAACATGAGTGAGCCCTCCAGCGCCTCGGGCACCACTTCGGTCGCCCCGGCCAGCTGCAGTTTTTCCAAATCCAGGTCATCTTGCGTGCGCACGATCACTGGCACTTGCGGCGCATGGCTGTGGGTGTGGTCGAGCACCTTCATGGCGGCGGGCACATCCAAATACGTGATCACCACCGCGCTGGCGCGGGCCAGACCAGCGGCCATCAGGGATTGCAGGCGTCCTGCGTCGCCATACACGACCGAATCTCCGGCTGCCGCAGCTTGGCGCACACGGTCGGGGTCCAGGTCCAGCGCCATGTAGGGGATGTTTTCTTTTTCGAGCATGCGGGCCAGGTTCTGGCCGCAACGGCCGTAGCCACAAATGATGACGTGCTTGCTGGTGTTGATCGACTTGCGGGCGATGGTGGTCATCTGCAAAGACTGCTGCAACCACTCGCTGGCCACCACCTTGAGCACGATGCGCTCGCTGTGCATGATGATGAAAGGCGTGGCCATCATCGACAGCACCATGCTGGCCAACACCGGGTTCAGCAAACTCGGTGGAATGATGTTGCTCTGCGCACCCAGTGTGAGCAACACAAAACCGAACTCACCCGCCTGCGCCAGGTACAAACCGGTTCGCAGCGCCACCCCGTTGGGCGCTCCCGTCAACTTGGCCAACGCCGTCACCAACACCAGTTTGAACAACACCGGCAAGGTGGTCAGGATCAGCACCAAAGGCCAGCGCTCGACCACAATGTGCCAGTCCAGCATCATGCCGATGGTGATGAAAAACAGACCCAACAACACGTCGTGAAAAGGCCGGATGTCCAGCTCCACCTGATGCTTGTATTCGGTCTCGGAAATCAGCATGCCCGCAATGAAGGCCCCCAGCGCCAGGCTCAGGCCCGCCAGTTCAGTGATCCAGGCCAGTCCCAGCGTGACCAGCAGCAGGTTGAGCACAAACAGCTCTTCGCTTTTGCGCCGCGCCACCAGGGTCAGCCACCAGCGCATCACGCGCTGCCCACCGGTCATGAGCAAGGTGATCAAGACCGCAGCTTTGAGCGCGGCCATCATCAAGGCGGTGAGCATCTGGTCGGCGGGGGCGCTCAGGGCCGGGATCATCACGATCAGGGGCACCACCGCCAAATCCTGAAACAACAACACGCCCACCACCCGCTTGCCGTGCTCAGACTCCAGCTCCAGCCGATCGGCCACCAGTTTGATCACGATCGCCGTGCTGCTCATGGCCATGGCGCTCGACAGCGCGAGCGCGGTTTGCCACTCCATCTTCCACAGCGTCGGGGCCATGGTGGCCACCAACAAGGAAAACACTGTCACGATCACCAGCGTGAGCAGCACCTGCAGCAGGCCCAGGCCAAACACATGTTGGCGCATGGAGCGCAACTTGGGCAGGTTGAATTCGAGCCCGATCACAAACATCAAAAACACCACACCAAATTCGGCCAAGTGTTTCACGCCCTCGGAGTTTTGCGCCAGCGCCAGCGCGTTGGGGCCGATCACCACGCCCACCGCCAGATAGCCCAGCATGGGCGGCAGCTTGAGCATGCGGCAGCCCACCACGCCCAACACGGCGGCCAGCAAATACAACAGGGTCAACTCCAAAGCGCTCATGCACCAATGGTAACAAGCGCGTGTGTCTCATGTGGCGTTGCAGCCGATGTGTTCTCGCCCGGGCGAGGGCTTGAACACGCCCGAGGTGGGGCCTGCCACGCTGCCCGATAAAATGCCCACCATGCTTGCCCATTCCGACCACACCTTGCAGCTCGCCCGCGAAACCCTCGACATCGAGGCGGCCGCCTTGTTCCGATTGAAAGATCGGCTGGACGAGCGCTTCATCCAGGCGGTGAACATGGTGCTGGCTGTGCAAGGTCGCGTAGTGGTCACCGGCATGGGCAAAAGCGGGCACATTGGCCGCAAAATTGCAGCCACGCTGGCCTCCACAGGCACACCCGCCATGTTTGTCCACCCCGGTGAGGCCAGCCACGGCGACCTGGGCATGATCAAAGCCGTGGACTTGGTGCTGGCCATCTCCAACAGCGGCGAGAGCGATGAGCTGGTGGCCATCCTGCCCGTCCTCAAGCGGCAAGGCGTGCCCCTGATCGCTCTGACCGGCGGCCTGCAATCTTCCTTGGCCCGCCACGCCGACGTGGTGCTCGACTGCTCTGTGGACAAAGAAGCCTGCCCCCTGAATTTGGCCCCCACCGCCAGCACCACGGCCCAGCTGGCCATGGGTGACGCCCTGGCCGTTGCCCTGCTCGACGCCCGGGGTTTCAAACCCGAAGACTTTGCCCGCTCGCACCCGGGCGGCTCCTTAGGCCGCAAGCTGCTCACGCATGTGGCCGATGTGATGCGCAAAGGTGACGATGTGCCGCAAGTCGGGCCGGATGCCGAATTCACTGTCCTGATGCGCGAGATGAGCAGCAAAGGGCTGGGCGCCACTGCCGTGACCGATGCACAAGGCCATGTTCTGGGCGTGTTCACCGACGGCGATTTGCGCCGTTTGATTGAAAAAGGTTTAGACCTGCGCAGTTTGAGTGCCCGTGATGTCATGCACCCCAACCCTCGCACCATTCGACAAGACGCGCTCGCCGTGGAAGCCGCCGAGATGATGGAGCTCTACCGCATCACCAGCATCTTGGTGGTGGACGCGCAGGGCTTGCTGTGTGGCGCCATCAACTCCAACGACCTGATGCGGGCCAAGGTGATCTGAGATGCAAGCCCCGAAAGCACTCACACCGGCCCTGTACTACCCGCCCGAATTGCTGTTGCAAGCGCAAGGCATTCGTGTGGCCTTTTTCGACATCGATGGCGTGCTGACCGATGGCGGGCTGTATTTTTCGGAAAGCGGCGAGACCCTCAAGCGCTTCAACACGCTGGACGGCCAAGGTTTGAAGCTGCTGCAAAAGGCGGGCATCACGCCTGTGGTCATCACGGGCCGTGATTCCGCGCCGTTGCGCTTGCGTTTGAAGGCGCTGGGCATCACCCACGCCCGCTTTGGCACCGAAGACAAGCGCCCGGCGGCCGAAGCCTTTTTGAGCGAACTGAATCTGGGCTGGGCCCAAGCGGCCGCCATCGGTGATGACTGGCCTGATTTGCCCGTGATGCAACGCGCCGCTTTTGCTTGTGCCCCGGCCAATGCCCATGCCCAGGCCAAAGCCTTGGCCCACCACATCACCGCCGAGCGCGGCGGCGAAGGCGCAGCCCGCGCCTTTTGCGACCTGCTGCTGGTAGCCGGCGGGCACTATGCTGACTTGCTCGCGCAAGTGGGGGTGAACGATCACCGTGGCGCATCGGCATGAAGCTGCTCACGCCACTGCGCCGTACCCTGGACCGGTTGACTGTTTACCTGCCCTTGTTCCTGTTTGCCATTTTGGCTTTGGGCAGTTGGTGGCTGGTGCGCAGCGTGCCCGAATTGATGCCGCCCGGCCTTGACCCCCAGCTGCGCCAAGACCCGGATTTCCGGCTGGATCAATTCACGGTTAAATCCTTTGACGCCTCAGGCCGTCTGACGCGCGAAATCAGCGGTCAAAGCGCCACCCACTTCCCAGCGACCCAAAGCCTGCACATCGAGGGTGTGCGGATCTTGACCGAAAATGAGGTGGGCACACGCCTGACGGCGCAGGCAAAAAAAGGCATCTCCCGCGAAGTCGAACAACAGGTGACCCTCTCCGGTGAAGCGATGGCGGTCAGACAAGCCGACAAGCGCAGCCCGCGTGTTGAGCTTCGCGGCGAAACACTCACCGCTTGGCTGCAGGAAGATCGCTTGGTCTCGGACCAGCCCGTGCGCATCATGCGCGAAACCGATGTGTTCAGCGCCCAAACCATGAACTTTGATGTCCGCAGTGGCCAGTACGAACTGCAAGGCCAGGTACGCGCCGTTTTGCCGCCACGCCAGACGCCCTGAGTGGCCTGCCAAACCGACTCAAGTCCGAGTCAGTCGCGGACAAACACAGGCCATCTCGTTCTGACAGGGCGCCAGCTTCGCGTGAAACCTACAAGACGCACACCCCAGAAACGACAAAGCCCTGCAGTGCAGGGCTTTTTTGTGGGATGGGCCACAGGCCCAGCACAGGTGCTTGATCAGTAGCCGCCGCCGTAGCCGCCGCCACCGCCTTCGCGACCACCTTCACGGCGACCGCCACCGCCGCGGGGACCCGCGCCGTAGGGGCTGCGGAAACCACCGCCGCCGCCTTCACCGCCGCCACCACCGTCACGG